>JBFEMR010000064.1:0-4317 GCA_041551495.1 Dehalococcoidia bacterium | reverse complement strand
ATTTCCGCAGTTCATCTGTAATCAAACTACCATTAGCCATAAATAGCCTCCCGGATTGAGTTTTTTACAATCCTACAATAGCAACACTAACGATGTTCATGGCTGGGAACCCGCCCATATTGTGGGTCAAACCCAGCTTGGGGTTCTTAATTTGCCGCTCTGGCAATTGTGCTTTACCCTGTAATTGTTTGTACATTTCATATATCATTCTCAGACCAGAAGCACCGATAGGATGCCCGAAGCACTTCAATCCACCATCGGGTTGAATAGGTTGCGGTCCATCATGATTAAAACGACCAGCCTCAATGTCCTCCTTGACTTTTCCTCTGGGACTGAATTGCAGGTCTTCCATGGTTACGGCTTCTGTTATGGAGAAACAATCGTGTACCTCAGCCATACTTATTTCTTCACGAGGATTCTCTACTCCGGCTTCTTTGTAGGCTAATTTGCCAGCACGAAAACCGGTCTCCACATGAGCTCCATCCCACTTGGTGTACATCAATTCTTCGCCTGAACTTAGAGCTATTTGTAACGATTTGACATATATAGGGTCTGGTCGAAACTTCTTAGCCATGTCAGCTCTGGTTACAATTGCGGCTGCTGAACCGTCACTAACTCCACAGCAATCAAAAAGCCCGAGCGGCCAGGCAATTATAGGCGCATTAAATATCTGTTCCTCAGTCACCTCGCGGCGTAAATGTGCTTTCGGGTTTCGGGCTCCGTTGTAATGGCTTTTGGCTGACACCTTAGCTAGCATCCTCTTGCCTTCTTCTGGACTGAGGCCGTACACAGAAAAATATCTGGTTGCCATCATGGCAAAAGCTCCAGGGGCGGTCAACTTGGGCATAATCAGTGCATTTTTTGTCCCCATGAGACTAGGGCCACCCGGTAATCCACCATATCCGGTATCTTTAAGCTTTTCTACCCCCAGCGCCAGGGCGATGTCATAAGCTCCTGAAGCCACACCATAGCATGCCCCCCTGAAAGCTTCTGTGGCAGTGGCACAGAAATTTTCTGTCCTGGTGACAGGAATAAAGGGTAACTTTAATGCCAAAGCCATAGATGTAGCTCCTTTTCCTACACTCTGTTCCTCAAAATGCACACCAAACCAGGCTGCGTTTATGTCCTTTTTTTCTATACCTGCATCCTCGATACATTCCTTAAAAGCATCTACCATAAGATCATCGGCACCTTTATCCCATAGCTCACCAAATTTGGTGCAACCCATGCCTATAATAGCAACTTTGTCCTTAATACCTTCTGCCATTTCCTGCTCCTTCTACAAATCTCATTACCATTTACCATAATCAGGCACGTATAGGCGCTGCCTTCCACGAATAACCGTGAACGCCACTTGATTCATCAACATATCGTCTGCGAAAGCTCATTTCTACTGGCATACCTACTTTGACCGAATCCAGGTCACAATCAGCAAAATCAAACCAGAACCTACCACCACCGTTGAAATCCACAAGACCATATACGGAAGGTGGGTCGATACTCGCAGCTAGATTATCACCAGTATATGTAAATACAACGCCATTCTTATCTGAAAAGCGATAATCTTCCATCTGGTCAATAGCTCCACAATCTGGATTAACACATATTCTCTGAAACGGATATTGTGGCGTACCGCATTTTTTACATTTCGATCCACAGAGAGACAGAATCACTTTACGCTCCCTGAACAAAGCTGACATTGGTGTGCGAATGTTTATCTCACCACGCATTCCTAAGTCCATTGGAGCTAGATTTCTGAAAGCAAGATATTTTTCATAGCTAACAAGTTCCTTTTTCGAGGCCAGGTGTTTCTTTACCGCTCTTCTGTTTTTTATATTCCCTATCTTTTCAGTAACCTGGAAAATTAGTGCGTCTCCACCATTTCCAAAGCTGGTAACCAAAATTTTGTCACCGGCCTTAGTATCTTCCAGCGCTGCTACCAACATCATCAGAGGTGAAGCTGATCCGGTATCGCCAACTGTACTAAGTAATGTATCCTGAAGCTGACTGGGCTCAGCACCCAGTCTCTTAGCTATGGCTCCGTGTTCCCGTGCATATAGACCGGGGTAAATTATCTTGGTAAAGTCCTTGATGTTCAGTTCATATTTCTTCAATATCCCGGAAATTACCTCAGTAATGAATTGTCTATACCCAGAATCACGGATGAATCTATCTTCCCAGGCATGCTCGAATCTTTCTCCGCTTGCTCTCCAACGATCCGGAAAATCGTAGGAAACAGAATATGAACCTTCAAGAGTGGCAATTACATTGTCATTGCTAACAAGAAGTGCCGCAGCACCATCTCCATAGAGATACTCCTGGGGACTGCCAGGTTTACTTAAACGACAATCAGAGGCACATACAAGAACATTGTTTGACGTCTCCCCTTTTACAGCATCAAAGGCGGAAAGCAGCGCAGCTGTTCCCGACTTAGTAGAGCCTATGAAGTCAGCCGTCCTTATATTCGACGGCAAATCAAGAGCCGTAGCTACCAGAGCCGAATTTTGTCTTACCATATAGGGCTGACTAGTAGTAGCTAGATACAGACCATCGACTGCTTCTCGTTTAATGTTACCCAGACAATCGATTCCTGCGGCTACTGCCATGCTGAGAGAATCTTCATCATGATTAGCGACTGCATTTTCACCCGGTGGCGGGAACGTTCCCAGAAACCCTACAGACATGAAGATTGTGTTATGATTCATTCGATACCGTGGGATATAAGCTCCGTAAGTTTTAATACCGATCATTGACTGACCTCCTGACGTAAGCTTTTTAGAACAAAAAACTATGGCATAAAAACCGTCTGGTGTCAATCTATAACAATGCTGAAAATAGGTCACTAATGATAATTAATTACAGTCATCATGTGATAAAAAAGAGGTTAAATATTAAGTATAGTAAAATATTGGACTGAGAGGGGTGCGCTATGAACATTGGCACTGGTATAGATGACAATATCAAGAGGTTCGGTGAATATGAAGCCCTCTATTTCGAAGGGAGATGGTACACAAATGTCGAGATAAATTACAAAGCCAACCAGTTAGGGAATGCGCTTAAAGAACTTGGCATAAACAAAGGAGACCGGGTGGCATTACAAATGCCCAACTGCCCAGAGGTGATTTCTGCTTTCCCAGCCATATACAAGATAGGTGCTGTCGTCGTTCCCTTGAACCCTCTGCTTCGGCCCGACCAGGCCGCCTATATATATAAGGATTCCGGAGCCAAAGCTATCCTCACTAGCTCAGATTTTGTGCACCGCGTAATAGAAGCACAAAAGAAAACGCCGAGCTTACAACATATAATCGTTAAAGACCGGAATGATGTTCTTGGAACCATCTACTATAGCGATATTATGTCAACTAGTCCGGGTGAACTAGTGATTGAACAAACCGACAACAACGACATTGCTGCTCTAATGTATACTGCCGGCACTACAGGACCACCTAAGGGTGTAGTGCATACACATTACTCACTCTATATCAATGCCTTATCATTCTACGAATATATTCTCGTTCATCGCTCCGTGACTATACGGTTAAATAACCGCGTACTCAATCCCAGAACGCTTCAATTAAATGAGTCCACTCAGCGAGTTTCCGGTGTAAATCGAGAAATGGTCAGCCTGGGAGTACTTCCTCTATCACATTCATTTGGTATCGCCTTTAGTAACACTGGTAACTTCGTAGGTGGAAAAACAATTTTATTACGGTGGTGGGATGTTGAAGAGGCACTTCAAGCCATTCAGAGGTTCCATGTTACTCAAATGGCAGCAGTGCCTACCATGTACATCCAGATGTTGGAATCTCCCGAGTTGGACAAATATGATTTAAGCTCGCTTGAAGACTGCCAATGTGGGGGTGCACCACTGCCCGTAGAAGTAGCCTTGAAATGGAAGAAAAAGGTGGGAGTCGATATTCGAGAAGGATGGGGTTTAACCGAATCAGGGGCTACCACTACAGGGCAGCCTGGCGACCTCCCACCCAAGTATGGGTCCATTGGTAAAAGTCTTCTAAAATGTAACACCATAAGAATATTCGACGAGAAAGAACGGGGACTTCCAGCGGGTCAACAAGGCGAGATAGTAGTCAAGGGACCTACACTCATGAAATGTTACTGGAACCTGCCTGAAGAAACAGCCAAAACTGTCAGAAACGGCTGGCTTTACACTGGTGATATAGGTTATATGGACGAGGATGGCTACTTCTACATTACCGGCCGCAAGAAGGATATCATTATCAGAGGTGGAGAGAACGTATCACCGGTGGAGGTGGAGGAGGTCCTTCTACAACATCCGGCAGTCGCGGAAGCAGGAGT
>JBFEMR010000063.1:0-4347 GCA_041551495.1 Dehalococcoidia bacterium | reverse complement strand
CTTGATTTCTACGAGGAGGCAGCAATACGGACGATTTTAGAGCGTTCAGCAACTATCCTTAGAGTTAAAGTAGAGAAGGAGGGACTTATCCCGATTGCCCAGCGTGCTAGAGGTACTCCTCGAGTTGCTAATCGTCTTTTAAAGAGAATAAGAGATTATGCTGAGGTCATGGCAAAGGGAGTAGTCACCAAGGAAGTAGCTCTAAAAGGACTTTCGAAACTGGAAATAGACTCCGTGGGCTTGGATGACATAGATCATAGAGTATTACATACAATAATTGGTAAATTCGACGGTGGTCCTGTAGGTCTAGATACCATTGCCGCTTCTATTAACGAGGATGCTGATACTATTATGGATGTTTACGAGCCATATCTACTTCAATTAGGCTTTTTGGAACGGACGCCTCGTGGCAGAGTAGCTGGCAGACTTGCTTATGAACACTTAGGATTACCTTACAAAAGAGATATTCAACCCCAGCCTAGCCTGTGGAGTCAGTAACAGAGCTAGTCTTCTCTTTTTTAGTATTTCACGGAAAATCCGCTTCACTTAGGTACACATGTAAGTTCCTCTGTTTTGTGAGACGATTTTATAGATTACTTGAAACACCGCTGGGTAGATTTCGAAGATTCTGCAGACCGTTCTTTCAGTGATAGTTATTGGTATGCTCTGGCTTGCATCCATACGGGGATAGCAAAGGCAGATAAGGAAAAGAATAATATTAACCAACCCCAGGAATTAATGTTACCTCGACTTGCCATGGTTACCGAGAGTAAGATTATAAGAGGTGGAACTAGTAAACTAAGGATTTTGTACCTGCGCGGTTTGAGACGGATGAAGGCAATTGTTGCTCCTGCCAAGGCAACAAAACTAATAACTATCCAAAGTGCATTTGTCTGCAAGCGTGCTATCCAGTCGCTGGCTAAAAGCTCATTTCCTGTGCCCAAAGATGAAAACCAGGTGAATGTCACAAGCATAGGGGCCAGCATAAGTGATGCGTATAGCCAATCCCGTCTTGCAGTTTGTCTCACTATGTGGATAAAAACAAAGAGAGCCAGGGGAATATAGATGAGCGCTGCTATCCAACCCCAACCTTGAGGAAGGGAAAGAAGTAATATCCCGGTAATTACTACAGGCATAAGATAGTATCCCAACCAGGGGAAGAGCCATACTGGCTTACCTCGATGCCAACCGTAAATCGCTATGCCAACAGTCGACGCTAATATAATTGATACATAGACGATGTTTTGCCAGTAATACGAAGTGAAGAGTAAAGCAACCAGCAAATGGGGTGAGGCACTGAAAAGCGCCTCTTTCCAGCTACCTTGAGCATGAGTTTCGTAGATTTGCTGGGCAATTAATTCGGGTGAGCCCAGAGATTGTACCGCAATTTTGCCGGCCTCCTCTTTACTTAGCCCGTTTTCTTCTAGCTCCTGAGTTTTCTCTTCGAGATGTGTGTAAAGCTCCTCAGCCACGCCATCCTTTATATTCTGGTCAATGTGGAGACAATCTTTAAACCTGTTTAAATAATGACTTATACTACTCACCATCTTAGCTCTAGGTTGTCTCTGTTTGCATAACTGCTTTCACTGCCGTTGAAAAATCCTGCCACGTAGCCAGTCTGTTAGCCAGAACCTGCTGCCCTCTTTCAGTTATGTAGTAATAACGTCTTTGTTGCCCATTTGGTAGTATCTGCCATTTACCACTAATAAGATTGTCTCGCTCTAAGCGGTGGAGGGCGGGATAAAGAGTACCTTCTTTAAACTGGAAATATCCATTACTCCTTTTCTCCAATTCCTTAACTATTTGATAGCCATAGGTAGGTCGACGACTTATTAAGCAGAGCAATAGAGAATCAGTATTTCCCTTCAATAACTCACGCCCATAGTTCATCCTTGCACCTCATTTAGAATGTTAGCTTTTTTCACTATAGCATCGGTTAACCAAGGTGTCAATATCAGTGATCACCGCTCACTGCTCTCGGTTTATTTGCCGCAACAATCTTTAATCGCTAAAATATCTTTTCGGGAAAATGTATCGCAGTACAAAGGATTATTACGCCATTCTTGGTGTTTCTGAAAAAGCCAGTCGCGATGAGATAAGACGTGCCTTCAGGAAGCTTGCCATGAAGTATCATCCAGATAAGAATTTAGGGAATGAACAATGGGCTGAGGAAAAATTTAAGGAAATCAATGAGGCTTATGCCGTGTTGGGCGATGAAACGAAGCGGCAGGGATACAATAGGATGAGACAGGCTGGCTTTGCTGGATATGGTGCTCAATATGCTGGTGGACCTTATTACAGCCAGGAGCAAGTGTTTGCGGATGCCTTTAACAATCCTTACTTAATTCAAGAGCTGGCGAAAATGTTCCAGGAAGCTGGTTTGAGGTTTGACCAGAGATTTGTGGACAATCTATTCTTTGGGGGCAGAGGTTTTGTTTTCACATCCTCCAGTCAAACATCGAAAGGAGATTGGTCCGCTTCGAATTCGGGATATAAACCGCCTTTGCTGGTTCGACTTTTTGGTAAAGTGGTAAAATTCATGCTTAAAAGAGCTTTTGGTGTGCAGGAACTCTCCTGGCAGAGCAGAGGGGAGGATCTGTACCATGAAATCTATCTCTCCCCGGAAGAAGCCGCATCCGGTGTTGATAAGAAGATAAAATATAAGAGGGGCAGAGAAAAGAAGAAACTTATAGTCAAAGTTCCACCAGGAGTTGCCCAGGGCACGAAAGTGAGGCTTAGGGGAATGGGATTGCAGGGGAGGACTCCAGGTGATCTCTTTGTTACTGTTAAAATTAGGAGTTAGCGAACATGGGTGCTTTCGAGGAGTTTACTGACCTGATAAGGCAGACAGCGACTATGCAAGCTCTTCTTCAAAGCCTGGAGAAGGAGCCAGCGAAGCTCTTGGCTGCGGTCTGCCGGGAGTATGAAGTGACTAAAAGAGCAGTTCCTGACCATCACCTTAATTTGGCTGGGTATTCTGGCGAGGCAATGTTACGAGCATTGGTGTCGGCAAATTTAATTACCAGGGAACGGGGAGATAGGTTTTCCCTCTATGGCTATAAACCGACTGAACAGGGGCTTAAGTATTACAAAGCCATGGTCAAAGAGAAAAAGGTCTAGTGTACAAGCTCATTGATACTCATGCCCATCTCGATGAACTAAGCAGCCTCGATTTGGTGCTTGAGGAAGCTAGAGAAGCGGGCATTGTCGCTATAGTAGCTGTGGGGTCGAACCACCAATCAAACATAAGAACATTGGAGATATCACAAAAACATTGCCGTTTTGTTTATCCTGCTCTAGGCTTACATCCCTGTGACCTGGCTAATCTGGGAACTCTTGAAATAAATGATAATTTACGATTTATCGAGCGTAATATAGCCTCAGCGGTTGCTGTTGGCGAAATAGGTCTGGACTATGACAAGAGAGTAGTGAAGGTAGCATCTAAAGAATTACAGAAAGAGGTTCTTAGTCAGCTTCTAAATATAGCTAGGAATCATAGTAAACCGGCAATAATTCACAGTAGGTACGCCTGGAAGGATGCGTTATACCTGATTCAGGATGTCGGCATAGATAAAGCTGTTTTTCACTGGTTCACTGGCTTTTCAAGTGTTCTTAAGGGTATAATTGACGGTGGTTATTTTATTTCTGCCACGCCAGCCGTGGAGTATCATGAAGAGCATAGAAGGGCAGTCAGGGAAGCGCCTTTGCACAGATTACTTTTAGAGACAGATTGCCCGGTAACCTATGGAAGGACAATACGGTATAAGTCCAAACCAGCTGACATTTCAAGAGACGTGGAGGTCGTGTCTCAACTTAAAGGAGTTGATGAATCAGCAATTGCTGAACAAACAACTAAAAATGCAATTAATTTCTTTTCTTTAGATATGGTATTTTAAACAAGGAGGTCAATCTAATGATACAGGCAATAACTGGCGACGATAACTTTCAAAATACGGTCTTGCAATCGAAATCACCAGTTATGGTGGATTTCTGGGCACAATGGTGTGGTCCTTGCCTGGCTACTGCTCCTATTCTGGAGGAATTAGCGAAGGAATATACTGGCAAGATAGACTTCGTCAAAGTAGATGTCGATGCGAATGGTCCTCTGGCTGCCAAGTACGGAATAGCTTCTATTCCAACTATGCTCGTATTTAAGGGCAGTAAACCAGTTCAGCAGATTGTTGGTTACAAGCCTAAGAATGAACTTAAAAAGGTTCTGGATGAAGTTCTTGGCGAGTAAATTATCTGCTAACCCTTAATAATCTACGCGGATGTTGAAAAGAAGTCTCGAATGAAGTCAAATTCCCCGGGTAGGAGTGCTAATAGCAAAGGGAATCCTTCCATCAG
>JBFEMR010000062.1:0-4437 GCA_041551495.1 Dehalococcoidia bacterium | reverse complement strand
TGCATTGTCATGTCACAGGCGAGTATCTTCCCTCCAAGCTCGTGGAAATCCTGTAGCAACTTTTCCAGCGATGCTGCCCCAGCTTTCTTCATCCTTCGTTTGACCATCCACTTACCCAAGCCCAGCATGTTCATTTTGGATAGAGGTCCTTTTTCCAGTTCACCTTTCTTGAGGCGCTGGAGGCCCCAGAAAGTGAAGAACAGCGATGCTTCCATCCCCATAGCAAGGGCCCCGTTAGCTACAATAAAGGCGCTATACACCTTATCCATATCGCCGCTGTGAACTATTATAGTAGCTTTACCTGCCATAGTCTCTTCCACCTCCTATTTACGTATTTTTATTTTCCACAACTCACCTTCCTCCTGCACATCGATAAGCTCCAGTCCCAAAGCCTTTACCGCCATTGGTATCTCTTTCTTGGAAGCAGGATGCGTTCCGATGACCTCTACAATATCACCCTCTTTTGCTTTCCTTAAAGCCTTTCGAGTCTCAACTAAAGGCACGGGGCAGGTCTCCCCCCTACAATCCACCTTTATTTCAGCCATTTCGCATCACCTCCATATAAATCTGCAGGTAGCGCTGTAGCCATGAAGCATTTTTCCAAACTCGTCGTCTTATTCAGTCCATCCACCTCCTTTCCTGCCGCACACCGGGATTTATTCGAGCCCAGCTACTCTATCAGCTTGAACATTTTCCTCGGTGCACCACAAACGGGACATTTTTCAGGGGCTTCCCCCTCAACCGTATTACCGCAGTATTGGCAAACGTAAATTGTTTTCTCGGCAATAGCCTCACCTTTTTCAACTTTGCTCAGAGCGGCGTCAAACAATCCATGATGAATTTGCTCGACCTTGTTTGCCATGTCAAAGCTATCTTTGGCTTTGTTGTTGCCCTCGGTGTCAGCCTGCTTTATGAATGCAGGATACATTTCGGTGAACTCATGGTTCTCTCCACCCTTTGCAGCTAACAGATTTTCTCTGGTTGATTTAATTCCCTGCATGACCTTCAGGTGATTTTTAGCATGCACTGTCTCCGCGTCGGCCGCAGCACGAAATAACTTTGCTACCTGTTTATGTCCCTCTTGTTCAGCCTTTTCAGCGAAAAACAGGTACTTACGGTTTGCCTGGCTTTCTCCGGCAAAAGCGGCCTCTAAATTGTCTTTGGTATTGCTCATGACATATATCCTCCTTTGGTCAACTTGACTTTAAATCGTGAGATAGCTTTCTGTATGTGATTTATGTCTCACAAGAATGCTGAGAAAAGTACTCTAATAATCTTAAAAAGTCAACTCTATAACCCGGCTTGATTTGGTTTCTTAAGCAGGCACCCTCGGCTAATTTACTTGAGCCTTGTTACCCGTTTCCCCTATATGCTAAACTTTGCCCCAATTAGATGAGAAAACGCGTTTTTTCAGGCGCGCGCCCCACAGGTCGACAGCATATCGGTAACTATCTGGGAGCGGTGCAAAATTATGTTGCCCTTCAGGATGAATACGATTGCGTCTACTGTGTGGTAGATATTCATGCTCTCACTACTCTCGAAAATACAGCATCGATTCGGGAAGATATTTACGAAATGGTGCTTGACTGGCTGGCAGCCGGCATTGACCCCAATAAGAGCATTATCTTCGTTCAATCTCATGTTCCTCAGGTAGAGGAGCTACACACTCTGTTCAGCATGGTTACTCCTTTAAGCTGGTTGTTACGTGTACCGACATTTAAGGAGACGGTCAAGATGCAGCCACATAACGTCAATTATGGGCTGGTAGGTTATCCTGTTCTCATGACTGCCGATATTGCTCTTTACAAAGGAGAAGTTGTTCCTGTGGGAGAAGATCAGCTTCCTCATCTTGAATTGGCTAGAGAGATAGTGCGTCGGTTCAATTCATTATTCGGGTTTGTATTTCCCGAGCCACAGGGGAAGCTCACCAAAATTCCTCTGGTTTTGGGCTTGGATGGAGTTCAGAAGATGAGCAAAAGCTATAATAACCATATTGAAATAGCTGCTTCTCCAAAGGAAATATCAGGGCGAGTGATGGTTGCCTTTACAGACCCGGCACGAAAGTACCGTTCTGACCCCGGGCACCCTGAGGTATGTAATATTTTCCGCCTCCACAATTTTTTTACCCCATCTCGAGTAGAGGAAATTGGTTCGGAATGTCGTGACGCTCATATCGGCTGCGTGGACTGTAAAAAGATTCTAGCTGAGAACATCAGTTCGAACCTGGAACCCTTCCGGGAAAAGCGTACTGCTTTAGCTGCCAGGTCCGGTTATGTTGCCCAAGTTCTTGCCGATGGAGCTAAACGAGCTGAAGTTATAGCTGAAGAGACCATCAGAGAGGTCAAGGAAAAAATGAAGCTTCTTCAGCGTGCCGATTTGGAACAACTTGGGTAACACCCTGCCTGATTGTCTAACTGAAAAACTGGAAGCGAATTTTTTAATAATCCCCCCTTCTCTATCTCCCATCTGTCTCTAAACCCTAATTGATTTGTTTACGGGCCTTGCAGGGCCTCTGAGATGCCTTTGGGGGCATTTCGGTGCCAACCAAGGGTTGAGTTGGCAACAGTTGCTGACGATAAAGCCACCTGCAGGTGAAGAGGTTGATGTGGTAAAGCACTTTCTTAATGAGCAATTCCGTGAAATAAATGATGATATGGTAGTTCGTTCGTAGTTTTAGGCAGATGATTTGGGACTTATTCGGAGAGCGTTTATTGGCTATATTCGAAGCCGTGTAGCTGGTAGTGATGAGTCGAAATGTCGAGCTTTATTCAAGCGTGTGCTTCGTAGAGAAGGAAAGTGCACGTTACGCAAAGGGAAAATGATGTAGAATAGTGTAAAAAGTTGTTAGAGATTATGCTTTGGATAGAACGGAGATGAATGGAGAAGCGATGACAACGTGGGGTATGGACAATGAGAAAATGGGGTTGACTTATGACCAAGTAGTATTGCTAGTCATAATGAAAGCGGGTGAAGTGGTAAAGGAGAGGATGAAAATCGTACCGGATGAGCTTGGAATTGCCGGGGAGGAGAAATTGAAAAGAGTGGAGATAGAATTGTTCTATTTTTTTATATTCGCAATTAACTACTGGTGGCAACACAGGTTTGGGTATACAAGAGAGCAAAAGAGTAAATTTGCGAAAATATTTAGTACTCATTTAAACATATTATTCGGAGATAAAGCAGGTGGAAGGGCAATGTGGGATGATTTGCAGGAGCGATTCATGACTTATGGTGAGATAGCAGATGGGCAAATTACTGATTCTGTTAAGCTGTGGCAATTTGGTTCGAAAGTATCGGAATATTGTGGGATAGAGAGTGGTGAATTAATTTTATTTGCACCGGAGCTTTTCAAGTCGGCAAGGGTGTTGGTATCTAGATTTGAGGCTGAGGAGTGATCAGTCAAAATGTCGAGATTTGTTCAAGCGTATACTTCGTAGAGAAGAAAAGCGAAAGTTAAGAGAAGAAGCCAGAGAAAGAAGTTTAGCATAAATAATATATATACTTAAGTATAGTATCTAGACTTATTTAGTGAATATTGGAAGATTTTGAAAAGCGAAGCGTAGGTGATTAAGGACTATATCGGAAGATTGGATGCTATATCGGAAGGTCATAAACTGCACTGAGGTTGAATAACGGATGCGGATGAACCCGAATTTGAATGAGTCGATGCCTGAGGTATAGGCGTCTATTATCCTCAAAAATCAAGGGCTTCGGAGCGTAGATTCCGTTCTCTTTTTATTGACTTAGGCTTTTTGGGAGTGCTAGATTCTGCTCTGTGTCAATTAACAGCAAGGCTGGTATTGGAGTAGGCGCTTTCGGTATCTTTACTGGTGCTGTATGTCTACGGATAGATCCGGAAATTTGGGGTACATATATAGGTTTAATTCTCTTGGGCATGTTCCTCATTCTTGATGGTATAAGCTTTAAACTCGGTGGCAGAGGCCAGAAAGTAATAAGCGGTCTGTGTTATGGCTTCGCCGGAATTGGTTTAGTTTTTCTCGTGATCGGATTGGTTTCGCTACTGTGGTCTTAAGCTCTGATACAAAAACATAAGAATAGCTATGGTTTATAAATCATAGGGAAACGGTATCAGTGCGCAGCGTCCCTTGACTTTCTCTATCTTAACATAATGAGAAATCAGAAAAGGCTCTGCCTTTCCTTTAGCAGAAAAGATAGCAAACGTAGATGAGGATTGTATTGATTTATGAGCTGTTAGAGGTTAGCATAATATGAGGAGGGAATAAGATGGAATCTAATGGAAATAATAGGGCTGGGCTACTTAGTGCTGGTGGCGTATTAAGTATAATATCAGGCATATTACAGATAATTAGCGTAGTGTCATTAGTGGCAGTTATTTTTTACCCTGATTGGTTTTGGTACATACTTGATACAGCGAATCCATTGAGGTTTATACCAATCATTACAGGGCATCTGTTG
>JBFEMR010000061.1:0-4462 GCA_041551495.1 Dehalococcoidia bacterium | reverse complement strand
TCTTGGCCGATTTTTTCTTTTTGAACAAATTTTGCCAGGCTGGTTTTTATTATGCCAAGACCACGGTCTAGGAACTCCTCTTTTACATCAATCATAGATGTGTCGTAGCCTGCCTGTGCCGATACTTGAGCTATGCCACTGCCCATGGTCCCAGAACCGATAACGCATACCTTTTTTATTGCCAAGTTAGTCACCCCCTTGATTATTTGAGGTTATCTAAAAGTTTACTACGCCATGGTATAACCGCCATCAACGCTGATAGTCTGTCCAGTTATGAAATTGGCTCGGTCTGAAGACAGAAAGAGAACAGCATTGGCTATATCATCTGGTGTCCCCAATCGACCCAGAGGTATACCCTTAGCTATTTTGTCGAGTGCTTCTGGCGTGCTGAATATTTTCATCATATCATCTGTCCACATGCTCTCCGAAGTAGTAGCATCCCGGCTTTCAGGTATAACAACGCCCGGGCAAACAACATTAACGTTTATCCCGTAGCGGCCAAGCTCCCTGGCTAGCGACTTTGTCATGGAAATCAAAGCACCCTTACAACCGCTGTAAACGGCTTCTCTCAACTGACCTACTCTGGCAGCATCTGAACCAATACTGATGATCTTCCCGTACTTTCGCTCGATCATATGGTCTAAAACTCCTCTAGTGCAATTTATATCGCTCCAAAAATTGCGGGCTATCTCCTTTTCCCAGTCCTCTCTTGATTTCCTGACAAATAGGTCGTCCCTGACCCAGCCAACGACGTTGACCAGTATATCTAACTGACCGAATTGATCCAGCGTTTCCTTCACCATCGCTTGCACCGCCTCCCAGTCGGTTACATCCGTCCTTATATTCTCAATCTTGCCTTTGCCTATAGCATTAGCCTCCTCGGCTACTTTGGCTCCTTGAGCTTCATCCAGTTCAGCTATGGCCACGTTTGTTCCCTGCTTTGCGAAAGCTATGACTATACCCCGTCCAATGTTAGAACCACCTCCAGTAACAATTGCTGTTTTACCTTCAAGCCCTAAGAAATCCATTTGTGGATTTTTATACAATATACATTTTATAAGCCGTGCACCTGTTCTCGATTCCTAAACCGGGAAGTCGTCTTTGCCAGCTGGCTCCAACCAGGCAACTCTATATCACACTGGAATTGCTATTTACCGCTGCTTCCTTCCGGACCTGACGGGGTTCATAGCCTCCAGTTGTATAGAACCCGATTATCAACGCTGCTCAGCAAAAACAAATCTAGCCGGCCGTAAACCTCAAACAGGAATTCAGCCCCGCTTTAGCGGCTTGCGGGTACAGGGCACCGCTAGCTCCCCGCCTAGCACGGCTCAGTTCCTGATGTTATCAATAAGTACTAACCAAGTCAACATTAGTGGAATGACAAGAAACAAAGGACTTTGGTAGCTAGTTCTGAGACAAATCTGTTTCCTTGAGCTTTTTTCTGGATATCTTCCCGGAGCTGGTTTTAGGTATACTATCTACAAATGCAATTCTCTTCGGGAGCTTAAAATCGGCCAGGTTCTGATAGCAAAGATCGGAAAGCTCTTCTGATGTGACATGTTGGCCTTCCTTAAGTACAACGAAGGCTGTTGGGATCTGTCCCCCATAACCATCGTTAATACCTACGTAGACTGCCTCAGCTACACTGGGATGGCTTAGCAGCACGAATTCAACTTCTGATGGACTAATATTGAGGCCAGAAGGAGTGACTATTATGAACGACTTCTTTTCTATATACTCCAGGTAGCCTTCACTATCCATCTTTACAAAATCGCCTGTATAAAACCAGCCATCCTTGAGAACTTGGGCCGTGAGTTCAGGAGCTTCGTAGTATCCTTTCATTACCCAGGGTGCGTTAAACACAGCTTCTCCTATTTCACCCGGTGGGACTTCTTGTCCATCATCATTCAGTAGCCTAAGGCCACAAATGGGTTTGCCGACAGTACCCAGTTTGCGGCTTTCAAAGGTGCTTATTGAAACGGCCGAAACTTCTGTGAGACCGTATACCTCATAAAGGGATAATCCAAATTTATCTTCCAGGGTCTCCATTAGCTTGGGGAAGGATTTTGCCCCTGCGCTTACAGCCAATCGAAGTGAACTCAAGTCATATCTTGTCAGGATTTCATCACGCACCATAGCAAGGGCATTGAACATGGCAGGAACGCCGAAGATAACAGTTACCTTTTCTTTTTCCACAGTCTCCAGGACAGCCTTAGGAGTGAAATTAGGCATAAGCACGACAGTAGAACCTACGATAATCGAACCAAAAAGGACCTCGAATAAACCGTAAAGATAAGAAAAGGGAACAAGGTCCATAATGACATCTTCCCTTTTACGTTGTATGCCTGCATTAATTATGGGGGGAGTTCCCATGAGGGAGGCATGTGTATGCACCACACCCTTTTGCTTCCCCAGTACACCGGATGTGTAGAATATAGTAGCTTCGTCCTGCTCATCTATAGCGATAACCGGCGGTATGGGAGAGCTTTTCGCTATCATATTGGGGTAAGAATCTGTATCGACCTCAATTACATGCTTTAGTAAGGGAATGCCGGGCAGAACTGAGGAAAGCATCCGCGAAAATTCCTGTTCTGTTAACAGAATTTCGGAATCGGAATCTCGTAACAAAATTTCAAGTTCAGGTGCTTTGAGCGCAGTATTGATCAATACTGCAATCCCTCCTCCTTTAATCACTCCGAAATAATTGATTACCCACGCAGGGCTATGGGACATCAATATAGCCACGTAGGTGCCCTTCTTCATACCAATCTTCAGGAGAGCATTGGCTACTTTGTTGGAAGCTTCATCCAGTCCGTTGTAAGTGATTCTCTGAGTATCGAGAACTATAGCTTCTTTGTGTGGTACTTCGCTGGCAGTCTTTTGCAGGGTGTGCTTGATATTCATCTCTGCTTCTGAGAAATGTTACAAAGAAGTATATCGTAATAAGAGGTATACCGTAAAGCCCCAGGCAGTGAATGTTGGGGTAAATACCTCGGTGCTAGTTAGAAGGAATTAATCTCAGCACCACTGATGTTTCAATCTGTCTGTCGGGAATTTTCCAATATGTTCGTAGAAGCGTGTCTTTTTCTCTGGACGACATCAATTTGAAGCCATGTTTCTCGTAGAACCTTATGGCCCAGGTGGCATCAACCCAGGTACCTACCAGAATTTCCGGAGTATTAGATAAACCCAGGAGATATTTTAGTAGCCTTGTGCCAATTCCCTTTCTCTGGAACCCCGGGAGCACATAAGCATGTCGGAGTAATGTAACATCTTCGATACGTTGAATACCTGTCACTCCGAGTAGATGTTCACCTTCCGTCCAGCCAAAGAAGTGTACACCAGATTCAATTTCCTCCTTTAATTCCGCGGTGGACATATAAGGTTCTTTCCACCTGTCATCAGGGATTATTCCTTTGTAGGCGCGCGCGGCATCATTTATGACCTTGAGTACCGCATCGAAATCCGAAGGCAGTAGGCTACGAATCATCTTATTTGAAACAGAGAATAGCGGGCATACGCTTCCCGGCTAGTATTACGGCTTCCGTGCCGGTTGGAGTTGTTGCTGAGCCTGTATAGCCATTACTTCGCTTCCTGCTTCAAATAGTTCCGACTTAATTTCGTGCACCAGGCCCCAGGACTGTGCTTCCTCTGGATTTAAGGTTATCCTCTCAAGCATGGCATCAGTAACCTCTTTGGTGCTTTTGCCTGTATTGGCCGCGATTACCTTAGCAATATTCTCCATATCAATCCTTAGTCCCTTTAACCTTTCCTCCAGCAGTTTCTCCTCCAGATTCTGCTCTCCTCTAAACTGTGCACTAACGCCGTGAAAGAGAAATCGCGCCTGGGGTACCGACAATCTCTTCGAACCAGCACAATACAAGACCATGGCTACTGAGTCCACGCTGCCGAAATTGTGCGTAGTTATGGAAGCAGGTAATCCCTTCAAATAATTGTATGCGCTTAAACCATGAGGAACAGAGCCGCCAGGCGAAGAAATAAGGATGATGAAATCTTTCATCCCTTGCTTCATTTTCTGGTCGACGGCACTCATCAGAGCATTGACAGTAGCATCAATGACCGGGGCGAAAAACCTAATTACAACTGGTTTCGTAGCCATGTTTTATCCTCCTCCTTTGGGCTCGTACTCTATTTGATTTCTGCAAATCCGCCTTGATTATAACAAATATCGTATAATTAGGAGGTAATTTAACGGCCCTTTCCTGTGAGCGTAAAATCAATGTCGGGAAGCTTTACTGTGCTATAATTGCAAACGAGAAATTAGCTATGGGTGATTTGGATGAAGTGACTCTTAGAGCTAATCTAGAGTCTCTGGCCAGGGATATGGGTGCAACTTACTTCGGTATAGCTGACCTTACTTCTGCCAGAAAGCGTATTTCCGAGCAGGGCGGAGAATTTCTGACACGGTTTCCAAGAGCTGTTTCTCACGGCTTCGTTCTCG
>JBFEMR010000060.1:0-4680 GCA_041551495.1 Dehalococcoidia bacterium | reverse complement strand
TGCGGAGGCGCTAACGGCTTCCTTAAATACTTCACGGGGATGAACAATGCTCGTATCCAGGCTGCCAACCGAAACTTGTTTCCAATCCGTTAATCTGTTTCTGGTATCCAGGCAAATGACCCAAAAATGTTCCTTTTTCTTGCCTTTCAGCTTGCTCCTCATAACGGCTGCCACGTCCTCTGGAGATTTGAACAGCGGTTTGGGTTTCTCAGAGGCATCGGCCTCAAGCCTCTTACTCAATTCGAGTGCAGCTTTGATCTGTGCTGCCTTGGCCGGCCCTATACCTTTCGTTTGAGTTAGCTCCTCTAAAGAAGCGTTGGCAACACCTTTGAGGCCGCCAAACCGGCTTATCAATTTCTGACTGGTCACCATAACTGATTCATCTTTAATCCCCCTTCCCAAGATTAAAGCTAAAATTTCCTGGGCAGAAAGCGCTTCACTCCCCAGCTTAAACAGTCTCTCTCTTGGGCGTTCACTGAGGGGTAAATCGTGAACAGTAAAAGAGTCTCTCATAGCTTATCCTTTATCTTCGATTTCCCGGAGGACCTTCGCCAGAACCACAACACCAGTGCCGTGGCTATTATCGCAAACACAGCAATCTCGGAAGTGCCAGGTTGCCCGTCTTCAATTGCAATGAGTGTATCGGATGACAGTGTTGCTCGCCAACGAGCATCAAGCCCATCTATATCAAAACCATAGACCTCGGTCAAAGCTTCATCGTATGTACTACCCTGCTTCAAGATAGTCAACAAGTCGAGCATACTGTCCTGTCCATAATTATCCATAAGATACACAACAAGGCTATAGCTTTGAGCATATGAAAGGCTGGCTTTTTCAGAGTAAGCAGAAAACGGACTACAAAGGCTACGTACCGAAATAAGCTCGTCCTTCGAAATGGCCTCTTCCAGATAGGAGCGCAGTGTAGGATCAAGCTCGCCCTCGCTATACATAGCTAATCCCTCGTCAAGCCAGAGTGGAAGTTGCCCATAGGGGCCAAAAGTCGCCTGATGGACAACAAGATGCATTAACTCGTGAACCAGAGCACTTTTACCCCAATTGAGTTCACTGGGAGAAATGCCAATAGCAATTGTGCTAAATGCAGTAAAGGCAACACCCCCGGTCCATTCCTGAGGAAAAATCATTGCTCCCTTTAAATCAATAGTGGACGCATAAATATATATCTCTATCGGCTCCTCCGGATATGTGCCAATATCTTGAGTCGACCTGGTAAGTCCTTCATCGCAAGCGTCCATCAATTCTTGTGCAAAGGTAGAATCACCTGCATACCAGAAAAGAGATAACTCACCGCCCAGAGGCACGGTACTATTCAAGCTATGCCAAGAATACCGTTCGTCATCAAAATGCATTATCTCAGGTGAGGTCTCAAATCTGTTCCCGTCAGCGTCTTCAACCATCCACCAGTAAATGACTTCAGCTCCAGGTGGTAAGCTTGAATTCCTCATATCCCATACCCAGTTAGCTTCTACCACGTTTGCGCGAGTAAAATCAGCCCAGCCTTCACTGACAACCTCAGCGTAGTTCATCCTATCCACCTGGTAATAAAGACGAACATCAACAATATCAACATAGCTTTCAGCCTCGATAGTGAACACAGCCTGGTTTGGGAAATTTATATCTACATCCGTATCTATAACCACAATACCATCCACGGCTGCGACGGTGGAGGGACTGAAAAGCAAAAAAAGTGCTGAAATCATTAAGATGATGCGTTTAATCATTTTCCCACTCGAGATCTAAGGTAGTTAGTAATAAATCCATCCAGTTCTCCATCCAAGACAGCCTCGGCATTATGAACCTCATAATCTGTACGGTGGTCCTTCACCATTTTGTAGGGGTGAAGGACATAACTTCTAATTTGATTTCCCCATCCCGCTTCAATACGCTCGCCTTTTAGTTTGGCTCTTTCCTCTTCTTTCTTCTCACGGTCAAGCTTAAGGAGTCGAGAATAAAGAATCCTCAAAGCAGTTTCCTTGTTTTGGTGCTGGGACCTCTGACCCTGGCAGGTAGCTACCAGCCCTGTAGGTAAGTGAGTTATTCTCACAGCGCTGCTTGTCTTCTGCATATGTTGACCACCAGGACCACTGGACCTGAACGTATCTATCTTCAAGTCTTCCGGCGCTATTTTGATGTCCCCCGTAACTTCAGCTTCAGGGAGGACTTCCACCAGGACAAAAGATGTGTGGCGGGCGTGGTCAGCATTAAATGGTGAAAGCCGTACCAATCTGTGTACTCCGTGCTCACCTTTTAGATAGCCATAGACGTAGTCTCCCTTTATCTCCACGATAGCGCTTTTAATGCCAGCCTCTTCTCCCTGGGAAACATCCAAGACTTCGGCTTTATAATTATGCCTCTCTGCCCACCGGAGATACATCCTGAGCAACATATCGGCCCAATCCTGAGACTCCGTGCCACCTGCACCGGCATGAAGAGAGACCATTGCATTTCGACTGTCGAAATCGCCGGTAAAAAGCTGTTGGCTCTCCAACTGTTCAAACCGAGAGCTCAGCTTCTTTAGTTCCCGTTGTATCTCTTCCTCGAGAGAGTGGTCCTCCTCCTCGATAGCCAGAACAATCATCTCCCGAAGGTCAACCACATTTTTCTCCAGTTCGCGCCAAGAGTCGACCAAGTTCTTTTTGACCCCAAGCCGACGCATAACGGCTTGAGCTTCAGTCGGGTCATTCCAGAAATCAGGTTGGGCTGACTCGGCTTCTATCTCGGCAATCTCCGTTTCCTTGCCAGGGATGTCAAAGATGCACCATTATGTCTGAGATTTGGCGAAGTAAGGCTTCTATACTTTCCTTTTCTTCTTGCATTTGAAATACTCCTTAATCGAAGAATTCCCTTTAATAGCTTGGTACAGAGGTTAACGTTCCTCCGGCAGCGAGGTGAGCCAGGCGTGTAGGTTCAGGAAGTCTATAACCACGGCAGCAGTTTATTACCCACTGCAAAGCCGATGCCAGGTCGATTTTATGCCCCACTGAAACATATATTGGCCTCACTCTGGATTTAGTCCTCAATGCTGCTCCAATAATCTCTCCATTATCGAGCAGTTCTGCGTGAGAACCAACCTCTTCCGCCAGGGGCGGATGCTGACCACAAAGGATAGATTTCGCACAGCCTATAGTGGGCAAACCAAGAAAAAGCCCCACATGTGAGGCAAGCCCGAGCCTCCTGGGATGAGCAATCCCTTGACCATCAATGAAAACAAGAGCAGGAATATTCGATAGTTTTGCACAGGCATCGAGAATTAGGGGACTTTCTCGAAAAGACAACAAACTAGGAATATAGGGCATTATAATCTTACCTTGAGCTATCTTTATTTCGACTATACTCAACTCAGGATAACTAAGAACTACCACTGCTCCTCTGGCTACACCATGAGCATCGGGAGAAGATATGTCGATACCGGCAACAAGGCGCGGGTCAATAACTCCGTTTTCAGTTACTACCCTCTTAGCCAGGCTTAATTGTATCTCCTTCGCCCGCGTACTGCTCACCTCCCATTCATGTAATTTGAGCACTTCCATACCTAGAATTATAAAGCATTCCAATTTAATAACAAACTCCTAAATTGACGATGTGTCGAATTATGGATCATTACCATTAGTACCTATTTGCTAAAAATGAATCGCCCTGTTATAATGACGAACGTAATCAATCATCAGGTATCGCAATGATTATCCGCCCGACTGCAGAAACAGTTTTTATGCAGATGTTGGTTTATAGCAACCTATAGAACTATCAAGAAGACGCGTTATGGCCAAAGAAATCACCCATGATGTAGAAGCCCTCGAGGTCGAAGCCGAAAAGATACTTGAAGAGGCAAAGGCTCGAGCCAACCAAATCCTACTGGCAGCCAGGGAAGAGGCTAAAAAGTTGCTGTCCTCACAGTTACCCCTAGACGAGGTAAAAACCCAGTGTGACAATATTATAAATAAAGCCAAAGCAGAAGCCGATGAAAAAATCAAAGACTCCGAGAAGAAAGCTGCTGAAATCGGCATCAATGCTGATAAAAAAGTGAAGGAGCTTACTGAGCTTGTGGTGAATATTGTCACCGGTAAAAGCTGACATGGTACCCCTAATCGTCAATACATCTGACCCTATGTCCAAAGTCAGGGTAGTCACTACTAAAGATTACTCCACTAAAACCCTGAAAACCCTTCACACAACTGGTGTGCTTCATGTCGAGGAAAGTGAAGAACTTGAGCCTGTAGACAGGGTAGCCATTGAAAGTGAACGAAGAAAAATCGGTGAATTATTAACCGGCATCAACGAATTATTAGCTTACATACCAAAGGGAGAAGGAATATCTCTGAGAGAGGATGTGGAAGTTATATATACCAGGCCATTCAACGAAGTTGACAGCGAAGTAAGGTTACTATGCACCAAGCTTAGCAATATGCATCAAAGAGCTACCAAGCTAAACAAGGATATTAAGGAACTAACGGAGCTAGCCAGATATCTCGGCTCTCTTCAGCTGCCAGCCGATACTAGATTACAGGGCTTCAATTTCTCTGGAAGTTACCTATATTCCCGGGTCTTCGTGTTCCCAAACGAGTTATTTGAGACTTCATACTCCAAACTTCAAAATTACATTCTTGAGAGTCTTTCGGGTGCAGTAGCAAACGAGACTGTTTTGTACACGATTGCCAAAGTGGA
>JBFEMR010000059.1:0-4766 GCA_041551495.1 Dehalococcoidia bacterium | reverse complement strand
AATCACGATATACGGTGTCTCATGACCGATACTACCCGAAGCCCAGATCAAGTGGGCTATATCCTCGGCTACGCCCGGATAATGCGACTTACTTACTGCCACGATAGCCAACATGTGAGTCGTAACCAGTGGCACAAAGACACCGGTTACTGGTTTTCCTTCTTTTCTCATGAGTTCCATAATTTCAGCGGCCTTTGTCATGGAGAAAATAGCATTATCATCGATGGGGATACCGCAGCAACTGCAAGTGAATATCGGATCGTTCCTATGTGTAATGGCTTTTGCTCTTATTACAGGTCTAGGTTCTCTTGCTCCCCCCATATAGCCCGTGAATTCTCCGAAAGGGCCTTCGTCCATTGTGTCGTCAGGTCTGATTTCCCCCTCAATAATTATTTCAGCCGTCGCCGGCACTTCCAAGTCTACAGTCTCACACTTCACCAACTCAACAGGCTCCCCCCTGATACCTCCTACTACATCAACCTCGGAGACTCCCACCGGCAGGGGGCTAGCCGCACACATAGCCGATATCGGTTCAACCCCTATCGCAATAGCCACTTCCATCGCTTTGTTTTCGGGCAGATAGCTCCGATCACGTATAATAGCTAGGTGCTTGGCCAGTGAAGCCAGTAATATGCCCACGGCATTCTTACTCTGTAACATATGGCGGTACATTCCCCAGTTCACCCAACCAGAATTTGGATCCTTTACGATAGTCACGTGCCATGTACCAAAATAACGTCCGCCGTCACCCTCATGCTGCATGGGAACGGGGAACTCGAGTAGGTCGACGTCATCACCTATATGAACATTCTCCTTGCATGGACCCGTGTTCACAAGCACGGGTTTTATTTGCTTCTGTCTTCTTCGTGTGTACTCCTCTATCAGCTCTCTGGGGTGTGTATCCGGTTTCAGGTCCATGCTAATTGCCATCCGTCTGAAGCTATTAGCACTATTGCCGAATAGCCTGTATCCCTTCGGATATCCCTTGATCTTTTGGAAAATTGGTGCCGGTAACCCCTCCTCTGCCGACCTCCGAAGAATAGCTGACGCCTCCAAGTTCCAATCAACCTCTTCCTCGATTCTGATAGCCTCACCCTCTTTTTCTAGCTTGGTAATAAACTCTCTCAAATCCTTGAATGGCATTCTTTATCTCCTCCTCTCATTCAGTATCAGCTTCAGGACATCTAGGGAGGATAAGTCAAAGTATACTCATATTCAGCTAATATATTATAGCTCTTTCCATGCTTCAACTACCACAATTGCAGGGAACTGCCATGACCCTTTCAGACTCATCTATAGTGTGCTGTATTACTCTTAATACCAATTAGATACTCGAAAGGATTTCTTTACCTATAAAATAGAATCTTTATTTCAGTTACTGAAATCCTGTTTTTATTTGTGGAGTCCCATTATGCCCGAACCCCTCCCAAACATTTTGACGTCAAAATAGCGTCAATTCTTAAAATATAGCTGTAGGTTGAGTTAGTAGCAATATTGATATCAATATGTCGGCAATTATAGTGGATTTATGCCCCTTCATCTCTCTTTCTTTGCCTCCTAGCCTTAAATCCCATAATGCACTTCCAGAATCCAACGCTCTGAAGTGCCACAGATATTATCTTGATTACGTTACAGCCTGCCCAGTACTCATTTTATAAAAATACAGTAAAAATATCTTGATTACTGCACAAGCGAGAGGCCTCGGGGCTGTATGGTTAGGTGTATATCCCAAAGAAGACAGAGTCAAATGTATACAAGGTTTGCTGGGACTGCCTCAGAATGTCATACTTTTATGTATTATTCCCATCGGTTACCCAGGCGAAAAGAAACCTTATGAAAATAGATATGAATACTCTAAGGTTCATTATGATCTCTGGTAGGGATCGTTGATGCGAACCGACATCTTTACGATGATAAAGTCTATAATACGTAAGCCCTGTATTAAAACTTGAAAATGACCTTGAAAGGATATTGTTATCAAAGAACCTAAGCACCGCTCATTTTTTTCTGGCTTACTACCTCTCTTCGTAGTGGCACACTTTGTCCATCACCTGTTGCCAGCATTGATAGTACCGCTTTCTCCGTTTATACACAACGAGTTTTCCTTGAGCTACACGCGCACGTCAATGGTATACTCGGCTTTCACTTGGCCATATGGCATCAGCCAGATACCAGCCGGATGGCTGGCTGACCGCATCAATCGCCGCATACTGACAGTCGTAGGCATCTGCGGCGTAGGGGTGGCTGGAGTCCTGGTAGGCCTTTCGCAAACCTACATTATGCTGATTGTCTTCCTGGTATTGATGGGAGTATTGGGTGGTGGATATCACCCATCAGCAACACCGATGGTTTCAGATTTGGGTGAGTCGAAGAAAAGGGGCCGAACTCTGGGAATTCATGAGATTGGCGGCGGTGCCAGTTTTTTCGTGGTACCACTTATCGCCGCTGCCATAGCGGCAGCCTGGGGCTGGCGTAGCTCGTTCATTGGGCTGTCTATCGCTCCTTTAATATTCGGAATCATACTTTACAGAGTTTTGGGTCGGCGGGCAGCCATGAGCCGGACACAGCCCGAGGCAATCAAATATCATGAAGAGGCAGCGCCACAACCCAGTTATAGACGTCGCCTGGTAGTATTTATGATTCTAAGTGTGGTCACCGGGGGATTAGTTGCCTCCGCAACATGGGCCCTCCCACTTTATATGGTTGACCACTTCGGAGCCAGTGAGCAAACAGCGGCATCCTTAATGGCCATTTACTATTCAGCGGGGCTCTGGGCAAGCCCTCTGGGTGGTCATATCTCCGACCGTTTGGGACGCCTGCGGGTAATAGTGGCGATCAGTCTTATTGCCGCTGCTGCTATCTACCTGCTGAACATGGCCTCCTATGGAATAAGTCTCTTTGCTCTTATATGGATACTGGGCATAACCACGTTTGTCAGATTGCCGGTGTCCGAGTCTTACATCTTCGCTCAGACAACGGAGCGTAACCGCTCCACTATCTACGGAATCTATTACTTTTCCATGACAGAGTCTGGCGCTGTATTTGCCCCGGTAATGGGCTCCCTCATTGACCGCTTCGGCTTCCACACCAGCTTTACCGCAGCCAGTGTGGCTATAATAGTCGTAGTTCTGGCCTGCATACCTTTCTTACGAGGCAGTCAGGACTGACTTCTGTAGTGGCGAGTTACCTTAATTTAGGACGTCAAAGTATGAAACAGAGATCACTTGCCTACTTGTAGCGCGTTATGTCAGTGTACAGTCATCAAAACACTGAGGAGCACCATTTCATGATTGCTCACACCAATTAAACAAACTGACAATCGATGTATTTTCCCTCGGACAATTAATAAGCTAATATCAAACGTTTTCGATTAATCAATAAAGTTTGTAAAGCCAAAACGCAAATAAGTTGGTAGAATAATACATTTGAATCTTAAGGAGGCAATGTAAATTGAGAAGCGATCTTGATAAGCTAATGCGAGACTACCATCTGGATGCTATTGTTGCTTTTGGATCACCATCGGATCCGGCATTTAATTACCTGACAGCCGGATCTGAGATTGACGACGCAATGTTCACCAAAACGCCGGGTAACAAAGCCAATATATGGTTGGGACCTTTGGTAAGAGAGGGAGTCAAGAATCCGGATTTTGCAACCCACATTTTCGATATTGCTCTATATCACCGGGTGTTCTCCGAAACAGGCAGCCGTGACAAGGCTGAACTGGAGATATATTTCCCGGGTCTTGAATTTCTAAGAAATGGCATTAAGCGAGTTGCTCTATATGGCCGGATGGAGTTTTCGTTCGGCCATCTACTCAGAAATGAGCTGAGTAACAGATACCCCGGCTTAGAAATCGTCGATGATGAAACACCTACTCTGATTGACCGCCTGAGAGCGACAAAAAGCGATGACGAACTGGCAAAGATAACCGAAGTCGCCCAGAAAACCTCCCAGGTAATGATCGAAACCCGTGACTATATACGATCGCATAAGATCAGCGAGAACTGTTTCATAAAGACCGACCATTCACCATTAACTGTAGCTGATGTCAAAAGGTTCACTCGTTCCAAGCTTTTCGAACAGGACCTCGAGGATACCGAAGGAATGATTTTCGCTCCCGGCAAACAGGCTATTGTAGGTCACAATACCGGGGAGCCAGACACACCGATACTGCTGGGAGTGCCAATCATATTCGATTTATTCCCCAGGCAACCCAAAGGTTACTACCATGATGCAACACGTACGTGGTGCTTCGGTCATGCCTCTGACCACCTTCTCAGACTCTATGAAGATGTGCACGGCTGTTTTGATTTTGTTGTAAACAAAGCTGTTCCCGGGACACCTTCGGGCAAGCTGCAGGACCTTGCGTGTGATTATTTTCGAGAGAGGGGTTATCCGGTCGCTAAGGATAACCCTAACACATTAGACGGCTATACCCACTCATTAGGGCATGGTGTAGGTCTTGCTGTACATGAACCGCCAGTTATGGGAATAGCAGATAAGGACATACTGTCCAAGGGTAACGTTCTTGCTATAGAACCAAGCCTTATTGATACAAATCGGGGATTTGCCGTACGTATTGAGGATACCTTTTATATAAAAAACGATGGAAAAGCAGTCAGCATAACAAATGTTCCCTATGATCTGGTGATTCCAATTAAGTAGTACGCGAACGAATGTGTGCTAATCTTAGTATGGTCGTTCTTTTGCCCATAAATATACGCATGAAAAGCAAACATTCCGATGTTAAACGAAGTCCTTTT
>JBFEMR010000058.1:0-4891 GCA_041551495.1 Dehalococcoidia bacterium | reverse complement strand
CGTGTATCAGAACGGGCACGTCGTATTTAGTAACCTTATCGTATACTTTGTACATATTTTCTGAATTGAGAGGCTCGTCGTAATAGTCTGGATGGCCCCCGAGCAACTTCAGCCCCTTTGCTCCTGCCAAAATATATTGCTCAACAAGTTCAGCAGCACGCGGGTCAGCTTCGTCAATTGTGCAAAAGGGAATAACTTGGTCGGGATATTGCTTAGCCAACCCCATCAAGAATAATGAGTGAACTCTGTAAAACTTGTTATTGGGTGGCATACCGGTTGGGAGAAACACGACTTTGGAAATACCGAAACAACCAGCGGCATTTAAAAACAGGTCGACATTACCCGTAACGGCATAGTGTTCGTGCATATCAATTTTGCCGTAGAGTCCATCGAGGTACAGTTTATCTTTGACTGCAAGGAATTGTTCTGAGATTAACCTCGCCTTTCTCATACTTATGCCGTCATTACTCTCAGCAGAAGTGGAGATAAGATTCAGCATTTGAGCAAAGGCAAGATAGGGATCCTCTACGGGTTCAAAAAAATCGTCTTCACTTGGTGTTACATTGTTGGTAGTAAATAGGTCCTGTAAATACTCACCCAAGTTCTGTGGGTACGGGCGTAGATCACGTACAGCTAAAACGCTAACGCTGATTACAGCGATTACCACTACGATGATAATCCATTTCCTAGCCATATTTACCCTCTGTCAAATAAATTTTGTATTGGGTAGAACAACGGGACTGTACTAGCAATATGGGGAAAGTAACTATGGACTGACGAGTCCCTATGACTTATTTTGTTCAAGCTCCCTTTTAGCTTAGCAACAATCAATGCCTAAAACTCGTTCCCGGTGTCTTATTGTCGATGTTTCCCCAAGATTATTATCCATCTTAAGCCACCTTGGTTGTTAAAACGTCGATTTTATACTTCAACTCTAGCAAATTCAATTGTATTCTCCGCTTGATGTTCAACTCCGACCAAAATCTAATAGTGCCTGTTTGATTGTGAGGGTGATTTCCTCAACATGGTGACTTTACTACAAATGGGCAACTATTATAGCATTCCGTCGCATGTTATCACGTGTCACAGGAGCAAGAGATGCTATGTTCATATGCTCTCGCCTGTTCCTCATGGCAATGTTATTTTTGCTTATTAATTGGGGTACATTTCATTAGGATAACGTCTGCCAGCGAGGGAAAAGGTCGGGCTAATTTATCTAATACATTCAGAATAACATAAGAAACCGTGTGAGGGAGTTTGGAAAGAAAACTACCCCAGAGGGGAAGTCCAAAAAAGAGGGATATTCCCTTTGTTTTTTTAATTTCAAAACGCTGCCTTACCAAGCTGCTCAGGAATCGGTAATCAAATTTATATGTGTGATCTGGTGGTGGCTCCCAGGGCTTTCTTTCCTTATCCAGGGAAGGAGAAAGTAACTTTGTTACTGGATACAGTTTCTTCCCCAATCGGAAACCCAGACTATCAAAATTAGCTATAGAGATTATCAGCTCTCCTCCAGGTTTGAGCACCCGGGCAATCTCCTCCATTGTTTTGCTGGGGGATAAAAAATGGTCCAATGCTCCTTTACACATAACTTTTCCAAATGAGTGTGACTTAAAAGGTAAGTCCTCCCCTATTCCCTGTGCTAATACTATTTGGGAATTGCTTTCACTGAGAAACTCTCTAGCCCGGGCTATCATTACGCGTGATGGTTCAAGTCCAACAACCTTCGCTCCCTTTGCCCATAGTCGTATGCCATCAATAGCCTTTCCGCAGCCGACATCCAGTATTAGCTCACCAGGGCCGGGGTTTATTTCTTCCAGTGTTAGATGCAGCATTTGTTGGAATAAGAATTCCAGATTAGGGTAGACTACGGGGGGCACTACATCGTCGTCATTCCATTCCAGGTCGATTTTTTGAGTATTGTGATCTAGTATCATGATTCAGATTTAAAATTCCAATTTTGTGGTTACGAAGATCATACAGAGTTACAGTTTCTATAACTAGCTTTATCTAGCCTCCTGCCTATAGGAATACTGGTTAATATTATATATAGCTTTAGCTGCACGCTCCATAGAACAAAAAACCGGAATGGAGGCTGCGAGCAGCCTTTGCTCTATTTGCAGTCGTTCGGACTCAGCGGAACCATGCGGTAAAACGATTATTATGGGCTTATCCTGCCTGCTTCCGAGCTCTATAAAGAAGTCATTTATTTCCTCCAGTCCTTTCCAAGAATAAATTGGCAAAAGAATGTCCATATCCTCTTGAATCAAAATAACGTCGATAGCGGTATCCCTTACTACTAAATCTATGGATTTAAATAGGGTTGCCATACCCCGGAATTGCGCCTGGCTTACATCTATTGGATTGCGCAGGATACTACCCACCTCGCCCAGGAGTTCACGTAGTTCTTGTTTTGTCCTAGGGGAGAGAGGTGGAACCCTGAGTCCATTCTCCATGCAGGCATCGCCGGCGGCTACTGAGTTACCGCCGCCCCCATCCGCCAGGCCGCCGATAATGGCCGCGCGCATACCTTGCCCGCATCTAAATTGTTGGAAGATAAGCAGGGAGTCCGTCAATTCCTCGAGACTATGTACTTCTATAGCGCCAGCTTGCTTTAACATTGCTGACCAGATGGCTGATGAACTGGCTAAAGAGCCAGTGTGAGAGATGGCAGCCTGAGCGCCAGCCTCTGTTCTCCCTCCTTTCCAGACAACTAAAGGCTTGACTTTGGCTACTTCTTTAACAGTATTGAAAAGGCGAGTTCCGTTTCTTGTTCCCTCAAGGTAGGCGCCAATGACCTTGGTTTTGGGGTCAGCAGCCAAATATTGTAGAAAATCACTGGCATCCAAATCAATGCCGTTGCCAAAGCTGACTCCCTTGCTGTAGTTGATATGGCGGGTTATACCGGTTGTTACCAATTTGGCAGCAATGCCACCACTCTGGGAGATGAAGCCCACGGAACCGCTTTCGCCGAGTGGTCCCATGGGGAACGGTATTTTGTGTTCCGGGCAATATACACCTATGCAATTCGGGCCGATGATGCGAACATTTCCCTGTCGTGCTTTCTCGAGCATTTGTTGCTCTAGCTTATGTCCATGTTGTGCATCCATCTCGCTGAATCCAGCTGTGAAGAATTGAACAGCTTTGACATTTTTGGCCACGCAGTCATCTAGTAGCTCCGACACAGATTGTCGAGGAATAGCTACGATAACGTAATCTACTTCTCCGGGGATCTGCTTGAGGTTCGAGAAAATCTCTAGGTCGGCAATACGGCCACTCTTGGAACCAACCGGGTAAATATATCCCGGGAAACCACCGGACTTCAGAGACCAGACCCATACTGAACCAGCTTTGATTGAGGTAGTCGATGCCCCAACGACAGCAATAGATTTGGGGTAAAATATAGGCTCAAACTCCTTAAGCTTTTCCTCAAACAAAGGTAATCCTCAGGGCTTCAACCCGCCGCTGAAATTCGAGCTTAGCCAACTTGTAGTTATCGGGAGAATAGACCTTCGGTTATCATTCCAAGATTATTCGAGCATCAACAGCAACAGCCTTATCAGGATAGGCAAATATCGGATTAAGGTCGAGCTCTCTTATTTGAGGATTTTTCTCGACAAATTGAGATACCTTTACTATGAGCTTTTCCAATGCGGGTATGCTGGCTGGCTTTTGACCTCTGTAACCTTCCAATACGGGATATCCCTTTATTTCTCTAATCATTGCTCTTGCGTCTCTTATAGTAACCGGGACTATTCTGAAGGAGACATCTTTTAGTACCTCTACCAGTATGCCGCCGAGCCCAAACATGAGTACAGGACCGAACTGAGCGTCCTTGCTCATGCCCACAATCACTTCCACACCCGGTGGAGCCATCGGTTGTACGGAAACGCCCTCAATGTGAGCTTTGGGATACGCTTGTTTAATGGAGGATACAATCTCGTTATAGGCTTTGCCTACTTGAGCAGCGTTAGCTAATCCTAATTTGACACCGCCCGAATCACTTTTGTGGACTACACCGGTGGAACTTATTTTCAAAACGACAGGAAATCCCATTTCATTGCTTATAGAAATAACCTCCTTCTTGCTTCTGGCTAGTTTAGCTTCAACAACAGGTATCCCTGCCTTCTTAAGAAGTGCCTTGGATTCGACTTCGGTTAACAAATTTTGGCTCTTTACCATCGATTATCTCCTTCCATAGGTTGGGTTATTCGAAGTTAGCCCTTTATTGTAACCCGTTATTTATTTTTTCTCTAGTATATTTGTGGTTTGACTTATTCACTAACGCAAATAAAACAATCTATCACCTTGGTTTGCATAGGACTTCCCTAACTTTTAACTGAAAAAAGTCATGGGTATGAGCCGGCTTAATAACCAGTGCGGTATCTGCTCCGCTCCCCGTGCCGCCGATAGAGATTATCTCCTCATCTGTCCTTATGAGACCAGCATCGGCAGCCATGAGGACTATTTCGCAAGCTACTTTGGTGCCCTGTCCAAAGACCTTTAAGGTATGAGCCATGATTTCATCCACCTGATACGTATTGAACGTGCGGCGAACCGCCCTGCCTACCCCTCCAAAGGCATGGGTGGCAGTTAGAATTGTTCCTCCCTTTTCCAGTATCGCTGACTTGTTTGGCTGTGTTAATTCCTGAACATCGGGTGTGGGGAACCCTGCAGCATGAGTAACGACCACTACCCTGTAACTGGCAAACACCTTCAATGCCTTCAATCCAGTTTCCCCACTGGTAGAAGCTACAACTACGCTTTTTATACCTAACTCCTCGGCTCTTCTCTTAGCTACCTTCAGAGTCTCTTCTGTATTTACACTACCTGGTTCCAGAAAATAGATACTTTGAACTTCCAGCATTTTGGAATTGACACCTCCCATTTT
>JBFEMR010000057.1:0-5003 GCA_041551495.1 Dehalococcoidia bacterium | reverse complement strand
TTGCCAGTATATTATAACTATACGAATGTAATAGCCACCATGAACTGAGGTATTACATACCCACATGACCGTCAGCGAGCATGATGCGGATTCCGGATTAACGCCAGAAGAAGAAAGGCATTGACGGTTGTCGCCAATGCGCTGAATTTGAGATTTGCCAGAGGCTTGATGCTTTGAGAGCAATTCACGGTGATTCACCCCAACAGAACTTAAAGACAATTCAGAAGTTTGGGCTGGATAAATGGGTAGAACATAGGCACAAGCCGTATGTATAGTAATAGTATTTTTTCTCAATAACCTGCCAAACTCAGCACTAGTGAGTGGCTTATTCGATAATCCTTCCTGGCTTTCATGTTTTCCCCCACGTGATGAAATCGTGCTACAATGCAATTCACTGAGACTCAGGCTATATGATAATATAGTATATTAAGCTACAAAATGATTATCGCTGTTATCGGGGATTCCTCCTGTTCCCCAGAAGAAGTCAAGCTGGCTGAAAGTATTGGGGAACTTTTAGCGCAGCGAGGTGCCATTATAATATGCGGTGGCCTGGGAGGTGTAATGGAAGGGGCTTGTCGTGGGGCTAAATCAAAAAGCGGTCTGACCATAGGCATTCTGCCCGGACAAGATCCAAGCACAGCAAACCCCTGGGTAGATATTCCCGTAGTTACTGGCATAGGTGAGGCTAGAAATGTCGCGGTGGTGAAGTCAGCCCAGGCGGTGATTGCCATCGGTGGAAGATACGGGACACTGAGCGAAATCGCTTATGCTTTGAAAAGTAATATCCCGGTCATCGGCTTGAATACATGGTCGCTGTCAATAAACGGGCGAGAGGACAATTCCATAATTCAAGTTAATAATGCTACCGAGGCGGTGGATAAAGCAATTTCCTTCGCTAAAAGGCGTAAGAACCATGAGGTTGTTACGCTAAGCTCGTAATAACGGGAAGGGAATGGAAATAGCAAGCATTAAAAGTGTAGAAGCAAGAGAGATTCTTGATTCTCGGGGCAATCCTACTTTAGAGGTGCAAGTAGTATTAGCTGACGGTACGACAGGCGTCGCCGCTGTCCCCTCAGGAGCAAGTACCGGAAAATATGAAGCTGTAGAGCTTCGGGACGGTGACAGAAGTAGATACAGGGGACTGGGTGTTCTGAAGGCTGTAGAGCACGTCAATGGTGAAATCGCTTCAGCAATAGCGGAAATGTCTGTTCTGGAGCAAGAAGTAATTGATCAGCATCTAATTGAACTCGATGGCACTGCTAATAAATCCAGGCTCGGGGCCAATGCCCTACTAGGGACCTCCCTTGCTGCAGCCAGGGCCGCAGCCAACTTTCAGGGCATTCCGCTATACCGTTATTTAGGCGGGGCAGAAGCTAACCTATTGCCTGTGCCCATGCTGAATATTTTAAACGGGGGGAAGCATGCTCGCGGCTCTACTGATTTTCAGGAATTTATGATAATGCCGGTTGGCGCAGTCAACTTCAATCAAGCCATGCAAATAAGCAGCGAAGTATATCACGCCCTATACAAAGTGCTTGAAGATAAGAAACTGAATACCAATGTTGGAGACGAAGGTGGCTTTGCTCCTCAGCTCCCTACTAATAGAGATGCACTGGAGATTATACTGGCAGCCATTGACAAAGCTGGTTACAAAGCCGGCCAGGATGTATTGATCGCCCTGGACCCAGCAGCCACCAGTTTCTACCGGGACGGGAAATATGTTCTTTCCCGGGAAGATGTCACCCTCAGTTCTGGGGAAATGATTGACTATTATGTCAAATTAGTCTCGGATTACCCGGTCATCAGCATCGAGGACGGACTGGCTGAGGATGATTGGGCAGGCTGGTCTTCACTAACTGCCCAATTGGGGAAACAGACTCAACTTGTCGGTGATGACCTTTATGCTACCAACATAGAACGCCTGGAAAAAGGCATTTCCCAAAAGTCTTCCAACTCAATTCTCGTTAAGGTAAATCAGATAGGTACACTAAGTGAGACCCTGGTTGTTATAAAAAGAGCACAACAAACCGGATGGACAACCATTATCAGCCACAGGTCCGGCGAGACAGAAGATACCACTATTGCCGACCTGTCGGTTGCCAGCAATGCCGGAATGATTAAAGCCGGTGCCCCTTGCCGCAGCGAGAGATTGGCGAAGTATAATCGCCTCCTCAGGATAGAGGAGGATTTGGGAAAAGCCGCACAATACGCTGGTACAGAAGCTTTCTATAATTTGGAGAGGATATAATAATGCAGGTATTAAACGGTGTTCATCAAATAAAAAGTCCTTGTCCCGGTGACACATCATGGTATACCAATGTTTATGTAATTGAAGGCGGCGATGGGCATATACTTGTTGACAGCGGGTGGGACAGCCAGGAATCCCTGTGGGCTCTTCAGGAAGGAATAAAGGCAGCAAACCTCAAGCTTCGAGACATTAAAAAAGTAGTTATCACCCATATCCACCCGGACCACTACGGGTTGTCAAGCAAGGTAAAACAGATTTGTGGTGCGCCGGTAGCTATTCACAGAGTTGATGCCAGTTTTATTTCTCCCAGATATAAGGATTTCGATAACCTTATTAAAAAGACCGAGGAGCTGCTTCGGCAGAATGGCGTTCCTGATAATGAATTATCTCAGTTGAAAGAGGCGTCATTGTGGATGAATAAATATGTAACTCCGGACGCCCCTCAAGTTAAGCTAGAGGATGGTGACACAATTTCCAACGACACTTTCGAATTCGAAGTGTTATGGACACCGGGGCATTCGCCCGGACATATCTGCCTTTATGAACGAGAGAGGCGGTTTATCCTCACTGGTGACCATATTTTATATGACACCACTCCCCATGTCGGCCTCAATCCCCAGTCTGGTGATAATCCTCTGGGCGATTATGTTTCTTCCCTGAAAAAATTAGAGCGCCTTAAGGTTCATTTTATTCTTCCCGGACATGGACCGATGTTCAATGCTTTAGGATTAAGAATAGAAAAAATACTCCAACATCACGAAGAAAGAAAGAGAACTATCATGCAGGCTCTGCGAGATGGCTTAAAAACAGCCTACGAGGTAGCTCTGCAAATCCCGTGGATGGTTAACGAGGGCAAAATTTCCTTTCAAGATTTGGAAGTATGGGACAGGCGAATGGCTGTTACCGAAACACTTGCTCATCTTAAGCTTTTAATGGAAGAGGATAGGGTGGGCAATGTTGATATGGATGGCGCTTCTTTATACGTGGCTAAGGATTAGCAGAATAAAAGGAGGTAAAAGAATGGCAATAAAAGTAGGAATCAATGGTTTCGGGCGTATTGGCAGGTTGGCACTCAAGGCTATTACCCAGCGCTGTGGCGATAAAGTGGAGGCAGCGGCGGTAAATGACCTCACAGATGCAAAAACCAATGCCCACCTTTTTAAGTATGATAGCAACTACGGCACATTTCCCGGCAAAGTGGAGGCCAAGAACGATTGCATCATAATTGATGGCAGGCAGATAAAGGTATTGGCAGAGCGCGACCCAGGGAAAATTCCCTGGCGAGACTATGGCGTTGATATTGTGATTGAATCTACCGGGCTCTTCACCGAGGCAAGCAAGGCTGCTGCTCATCTTCAAGGCGGTGCTAAGAAAGTAATTATTTCAGCACCGGCTAAAGGAGAGGACATATCCATTGTTCTTGGGGTCAATGAAGAGAAATATGACCCGTCTAAGCACCGTATAATATCGAACGGCTCCTGTACCACCAATTGCATTGCCCCTGTAGTCAAGGTCCTTCACCAAAACTTTGGCATCGTTCATGGATTAATGACTACTGTCCATGCCTATACCAATGACCAGAAGATACTGGACGTGTTTCACCGTGACCTGCGCCGGGCGAGGTCTGCTGGTACCAATATTATTCCCACCACCACCGGCGCCGCTCGTGTTGTCGGCCTAGTCATTCCGGAACTTCAGGGCAAGTTGCACGGCATTGCCATGAGGGTACCTACCACAGTGGTGTCTGTCGTCGACTTCGTCGCTGACCTGAATAGAAAAGCGAGCGTTGAGGAGATTAACGATGGTTTTCTTAAAGCTGCTCATGGACAGCTTAAGGGAATTCTGGAATACTGTGACGAACCACTGGTGAGCTCGGATTTTAAGGGCAACCCGGCGAGCGCTATCTTCGATGCCTTAAGCACCATGGTTATTGATGACAACTTCATAAAGGTATTGGCCTGGTACGACAACGAGTGGGGCTATAGCTGTCGTCTTGCCGACCTCGTCTCTTACGTTGCCAATAAGGGATTGTAACTACTATCTAACTTCTTCCTAAAAGGTGATAAATATGGACGGAAACAAATAATGCACGTCAGCGTTTGCCAAATTAGGCTTCGCCTGCCTGAAAACCACTCACTTAAGGGTAAGAGACAGGTAATTAAGTCTATAACAACACGGCTACAAAACAGGTATAAGGTTTCTGTAGCCGAGGTGGATAATCAGGATTTGTGGCAATTGGCTACTTTAGGCGTAGCCTGTGTTAGCAATCACAGAAGACATGCCGATGAGATTTTGGCCAATGTTGTGAAGTTCATTGTCCAGAATTACCCCGATGTGGAGTTGCTAGGCTCCCAAATAGAGACGTTCCCTTGATAGATGCTGCTGCCTTTCTCCATCACCTTGTCAGTTCGTCTGATTATAGTCAGCAGGTCGTCCATATTGAACAAATTACCCCGCAAGGCGCCATATTCGGGGAACTAGATAATCCTCTCTGCGCAGACCTTCAAGCATGCCTCAAATCCCTGGGGATATCGGCTCTCTACAGCCACCAAGCTAAAGCCTTGAATGCCATCCTGGCCGGTAAAAATGTGATAATAGCTACACCCAGTGCCAGTGGTAAAACACTTTGTTATCACTTAGCCACGCTCGATGCACTTTTACACGACAAACAGAGCCGTGCTCTTTATATCTTCCCCACGAAAGCTCTAGCCCAGGACCAGCTACGTAGTTTAAAACAAATCCTGGGTGAAACCAG
>JBFEMR010000056.1:0-5022 GCA_041551495.1 Dehalococcoidia bacterium | reverse complement strand
GGTGTTATCTCAAGATTAAGAGTCTCATCGTATTCCCTGGCTTTAGCTCGCTGTGCGGCCTCCAGATCCAGATTCGTTAGCGAAGCCACTTCCTCTGCACTCATATCACCAAAGCCTCTAAAGTTAACCCCGGTAGCAACTCTTATCTGTGCCAGAATCTCCCTAATTTGGTGATAGGGGATACCGAGTTCAATTATCTGATAGCCGTCCTTAGCTTTATGATACTCGAATTCAAACGGGAAATAACCTTGAGAAATGAAGATAGCCCCTCCATTTTCGACGATAAACGGGTCCTTTATTTGCAGCTCTTTTCGATATACCTCTTGCTCTGCCTTGGTCTTAACCGAGCAGAAGATAATAGGGACATTCTGGCTTCGTAAATACTCAATGGATGGCAAGGCCCCGTCATAAGAGTAAGTTTTCAGGTCGAGCAAAGTGCCATCTAAGTCGGTGAAAATAACTGGTTTCAACTTCATCAATCTTAATCTTGACTATGAGTGAATATCAGCTTGGTATAATTCATTGGTCTAGTCAAAGGTCTAATCAAATACCTGCTTTGTTTAGAAATCGCTGTATCCTCGACCTTTCCGCTTCATTAAGCAGATCATTCCTGTACGCTACCGAATCGAAGAAGAACTGAACATGCTGGGGTGTCTGCCAGAGCTCCCTTTCCGCGTATAGGTAACCATAGCGGGTAGAGCTGGCCAACTTTTCCCGGCTCACTTTATCACTGTTGTAGTCAACACGCTCAACCAACTCGGGGGTAAAGCCATTCTTGCGAGCTATTGCATTAAGCGTATTATGAATTCCCGTACCGTGCTGGGCTGCATCTTTACCTCGATCAGCATATTCCGCAGGCAACCCCAGTCTTTTGGCTGCCTCCCGATGGGGACGCTTGCCAACCCTGTCCTCTGCAGAGGTGATCTTTAACCGGGGCAAGACGCTCATTGCCAATTTGACCACCTCTATATCAGTATAAGGGAACACCTTTTCCATCCCGTGCGCCATAGCAATCCGGTTTTCCCTGTCATAGGTCTCAATATCAGCTCTTTCTAAATCACGCCACATATTCTGGGCAAGACCATCATAGCCTTCTTTGGCAATAACTTGAGGATACCAGCTGTAGCCCCCCCATAGTTCATCCGGACCCTGACCGGAGAAGATTACCCTGAAACCATCCTGGCTTGCCATCTCCACCGCGGCATAAACTCCAATGCCGGCTTCAATTTGCACTAAGTCCCTCTCCTCAACGGCAACGGCTACTAGTGGTATGTACGACTCAATCTCATCCTGGCTCAGTCTTCTCACCTTATGCTTTAGCCCCAGATCTTTAGCGAAGCGCTCGGCATATTCGATATCAGGTGCCCCATCTACGCCACCAGTGTAGGTGGCTACTTCAATGCCCTTCATTGCGGATATGTCTAAAATAAGCTTAGCTATCAGACAACTATCTACGCCTCCTGAAACGAGCACTGCTACTCTTTTAATATTACGTAACCTCTTCTCAACAGATGCTTCAAGCAGGGCGCAGTAGCTGTCCACAGCTTCAGTTGGGTCGGTAATGTTTATTTGAATGTCTATCTTGCTCAATGAGTAGGCTTCATTAATAATAACCCCATCATTACTAAACGAGGCAATCATTCCCGCTCGCAGCGGTCTTACGTTACGTAAACCTATCTTCCACAGAGCCGTCTTCATGGAGGCAAAGGCAAGAAGTTGATTGTTTTCATCATAGAAGGCTGGCCTTAGCCCTAGTGAATCTCTCATAAGCACCACTTGCTTGCCGTCACTTGCTGCCAGACAGAACTCGCCATCTAGCATGGGCGAAATCTTCTTTAGTGCTTCAACTAGATTGCCTTGAAATGTTTCTGCGAGCAAATCGGCTACTATTTCAGCTGTGCTCATGCTGGTTGGTTTCTGCTTCAGGGCGAGGCTCAACCTTAGATTCTCGCTGTTATAGAGGTTTCCTTCGAAAAGTGCGGATAAATTGCCATTGTCATTAAAACCGGGTCTCGCCGGGTCCTGTTCCCTTGTAGCAAACGAGACCTGCCCCATAGCCTGCTTTATTATCATCTGAATGTCGCCTGCCCATTTGTGTGGTACTCCCTCAGAAGCAATCCAGGCCTCGGCAGAATTATTAACGTGTAGAGTGCGCATCATGGAAAACAACTGTCCACTTACATCTTCACCATTCCGACTCACTATACCGCAAATAGGGGACATATAAACTCAAACTCCTTTGTGGTTTTGGGGATTCAACCCGGAAAACATTTAATAGTTAGTTATGTCTCCTGACAATCAGACAGATGCAAAGGAGAGATTAACCAAATCATAGTATATATACTTACCAACAGGAATAACCGCTCTCATTTCTTTTCGTCTAATGCTGAATAAGAATGCATACGTTCTGTTATAACCGATGTGAACTTTTTCAGATTGAGAATCCCTGGTGGAGCGATCAAACTTGGTTTCGGTGGTTCTTCATTTGGCGGGATGGCCTTCTGTTGTAAAAGTTCATCCATAATTATTCGCTTTGTCTCATTTCCACAAAGTGACGAGTGATAGATAGAACCCAGACTTGGCAATAACATTTCAACAAGGAGATGCTGTCCACCTCTTTCTTCATGGAGATGGGGGTTCCTGGTCTCGGTTTGGAATATCTCAATTCCATGTTTGGCGGTGGCGGGGTGTACCATTGGCAGAATACCACCAAAACCTTCGAAGATAGATATGAGTTCCTGGGATTCGACAGCATAACCTGAGGCATAGGTGAGTATTTCGGCCAACCTCAAGCTCATAGCATGTTCCCCTGCGTTGCCCGTCTTGATAATTTCAGTTTCAAATCCGGTTTTATTTGAAATCAAAGAGTTCATGCACCTGTTAGTTATCTCTGATACTCGACCCCATCTATTAAAAAACATACCTGCCGTGATTTTGGGCTTGTACCGCCACAAAACCCTGACCATACTATAAGGAGACTTAGCCATACTGAAGCCGCTGGCGTAGCATCTGGCATACTCCCATACAGCACCGGGGAAATAATTATCAGCATCGATGAAGCCGACAAAATCTTTTTTGGCAGCCATAGCTACAAGCATTGCAACTATCATACCTTCGGCTTTACCATCCTTTATCAACTCATCCTCCCCCAAAATATCAGTATAGCCAGCCTCGGCAAGAGCTCGGGCTATTAAGGGGTCTCTCTGGTGGATAATCAGGGCGTCACGGTGTGTGAAATGACAAAACTGCTTCAATGCGTCTTTCTCTACCCTGAACCGGTCTACCCGCTTTCTCTGGCTGTTGGAGATCACGATTATCAGGCACTCATGAGGAATTCCACTAATAACACCTTCGAAGAGCTTGAGTTTTTCATCCTTAGTAGGTATGACAATAGCCATTCTCTCTTCAAAATCCTTGATAACTTCCTCCTCAATTTTTTGCACAGCGATATTCTCTTTAACGGGCAGTTCTTTGACTCTGCCAGAGTCCAATTCCAATACCTGCTGCACATGGTTAATCCGAACTGAACCAAGACATTCGGTGTATCTGGGGCTTTCTATTCTCATTTTCCTTCGCTTATGTCTTGAGGCATGAACCAAAATGCTCTTTCAAACATTTGTCCAAATTGCGATCTGTCCTAGGCTTCGTACCTATTTAAGTTACGATTAAGAAGATAGTAGCAGTCTACCAGTTTGGACTACTAAGGTCAAAGTAACAGTCGAGCAGGCAAGGCAACAGAGTCGAGCACCGTTTAAATATACTCAAGTGCAGCTTTGCATAGTCTATATTACCTCCATGACTTACCAAGATCTTGGTGTCTATCAACTCAAGTGGGCTCGAAATTACCTCAACTGGCTGGGGGAGTCAATATTCTAGCTAGGTATTTAAGCACGATAAATCCTCTTACAGTTGAAGGACAGTAGCCCAAACATTAGTGTCCCTTTGACTGTAAAGATATTATAGTGCCTCCTGAAGTGTCCTTTTTGCCTGCTTAACCGCTTGTAGCCTTTTGGGCAAGCATGTTAAAATCGGTCAGGAAGCGGTGGGAGATGGGGAATGGTCAGTCGCCTGATTAATGAATAGAAAATAGGCGGTCCTGTGCCACTTGTCATACTGAAAAAATGCGGGAAACAGGAGCTCTGGCATAAGTACCATTATTTTCAACTTAAGATATCAAGGGTTAGCATCCCGTCTCCCGATTAATATAAAATTGATTACCATGAAAGGCGATACTTATCATGGATAGCAGTGGGGGCTCGTAGCTCAGCGGCAGAGCGGCCGGCTCATAACCGGTTGGTCGCAGGTTCGAATCCTGCCGAGCCCATTTTGGAACAAACCAACTGGGAAAGCAGTTCAGCTAGCAAATTGTGCTCGGTAAACTTTCCCGTCTTATACCGTCTAGCAATTTAATATTTTCTGTATATGGCATAGGTTGATTTTAAGTCAATTCTGACGGTACTTAAGTCACTTGTTCATAGGTAGTAATAACAGGAGAATGTTGACAATAATCGTGGGCAGTGTATAATGTTATGTACCTAGCATACCGATGTATCAGGAACTAATTATATGCCGGACAGAGCGATAAGCTATGAAGAGTTGACACCCGGTTACAAGTTCCCTTCCACCACCTTTGAACTGAGTGCTTCCTTCGTTTCCAAGTATCTGAAAGCTGTGGATAGTGAAAGTGATGGATTTGTGCCTCCTTTGGCTATTACAGCCTGCGCCATAGCCGCCACAACAAAATCTGTTCCACTACCACCTGATACTACTGCTATACATGCGTCACAAGAATTAGAGTTTTTTAAAATGGTGCCAATTGGAACTACTATAGAGTGCCGCATAGGAGTACTACAGAAAATAAGTCGGGGTAAGATGAGCATGTTAATTCTAGAGCTAGAGATTTTTGACAAAGATAAGGAAAAAGTACAATCAGGGAAGGCAACTATAGCGTTGCCCACCTAGGGAAGAGATGCTGACAGAGATTCAGGAAGGTAAGGCTCTCAATCCGGTGGTGAAACATAT
>JBFEMR010000055.1:0-5384 GCA_041551495.1 Dehalococcoidia bacterium | reverse complement strand
GTTGTTCTACTTTTAGCATACTTTGAGCAATTTCCAAACCATAAACTTCGCCTATCACCTCACGCAGTTCACCATTACCTGTAGTACGTAGACTAATACGTTTATCAAGAGCAAGGGTAAACTTGACTTCGGGAAATGCCAGGGCATACTGGCTTACCAAATGAGCAATGTGGCTATTTTCTGTATTTACCGATTTGAGAAATTTAAGACGAGCAGGAAAAAAGCGAAATAAATGGTGCATTGTTACTGTAGTACCCTGGGGCCTGGCTCGGCTCTCTCTCTGAATTACCTCTCCTTTTCTTAAACGCAGATAGCTGCCGACAATTTCCGAAGATGTACGAGTAAGTACTTCGATTTCGGTGACAGCTGCGATACTGGGTAAAGCCTCCCCCCGAAAGCCGAGGCTGGTAATCTTTTCGAGATCGCTCAAATCATCAATCTTACTCGTAGCATACCTGTAAAAAGCAATATCCAGCTCCGATGCCGGAATGCCAGTGCCATTATCACTTACCTTTATTTGTTCCACTCCACCAGCCTGAATCTCTACGGTAATCTGAGTTGCACCAGCATCCAGGGAATTTTCTATTAGTTCTTTGACAACTGAGGCTGGCCGCTCAATCACTTCACCAGCAGCGATCTTGGAAACAACGTCTGGCTCTAAAACTTTAATAGGCATCTATGTTATATTTTACACGGATACGTGTATTTTGTCAATGGCTTACGAAGAAAAATCGAAATCTTTTTCGATTTTTTCTAACGGTGCCAAACTGGCTAAGAGCTTTTTAACACCGGCTTCTTCAAAGGCTACAGTAAGCTCCTGGTCATCCCTAGTATGAAGACAATTCATTACTATGCCAAAGCCAAATTTACTGTGGCGAACGTGGTCACCGACTTTTAGCGCTATTGCGTCAATAGGTAACCGTGAGAACTGCGAGTTGCGATTAAAAGTGGGAGTAACCGTTGGAGTAGAACTCTCTTCCCATAATCCTTTTGGACTTATCAGGTGGGGTGAAATGTCCTGAAGGAAACGGGATGGTGGGTTTGCCGTGCTGCCGCCAAATAGACTTCGACGGTAACTGCGTAGAAGATAGAGTCGTTGCTTAGCTCTAGTTATTCCAACATAGCAAAGGCGGCGTTCTTCCTCCATCTCTTCCGGGTCATCAAAGGATTTCCTATGTGGGAGAATTCCTTCTTCCAGGCCAATGATGAAAACCACTGAGAATTCTAGTCCTTTGGCTTGATGCAGTGTGATCAATGTTACAGCGTCAGCTTTTTCATCCAGTTCGTCTATGTCCGACACCAAACTCACTTTTTCCAGAAACGCAGCCAAAGCTTCGTCGGGATCAAGATCATCATATTCGCTAGCGACACTTTTCAGTTCAACTATGTTCTCCCATCGGTCATCCCCATCTTCCTTATTCAGGATATATTCTTTATACCTGGTACGTTCCAATATTTTATCCAATAAAGCAGGAAGACTTAAATCGCGGCTCTGGGTAATTATTTCCGTAATAATAGTATTAAATCCGACCAAGGCTTGAGTAATACGTTGAGGAAGGATCTTCTCATTTGATACCCGCGTTATAGAGTCGAAAAGGGAGAAATCATGAGCCTTCGCCCATGATTGAAGCTGACTGAGGGTACGATGCCCGATTCCTCTTATAGGTACGTTTATTATCCGGACAAGGCTAACATTGTCCTGGGTGTTGTGAATAAGCCTGAGATAGGCAATGATATCCTTAATCTCTCTCCTTTGGTAGAAGCGCGTACCACCGACAAGTCTATAAGACACTCCATATCTAAGGAAAGTCTCCTCCAATGCCCGTGATTGAGCATTGACCCGATACATAACGGCGCAATCTTTGAGGGATATCTGTGCTTGACCGATAAGTCTCTCGATTTCGTTAATCACAGATTGAGCTTCCTCCTCAGCATTATAACTTTCTACAATAGTTACCGAAGCCCCGTCTTCGTTTTCCGTCCATAGGTTCTTGGGTTTACGATGTAAATTGGCTGAGATGACTTCTGAGGCTACGTCCAATATTTTTTTAGTGGAGCGGTAATTCTGCTCTAAAAACACTACTTTGGCTTCGGGGTAATCCTTTTCAAAACTCAGGATGTTACGCAAATCAGCGAATCTCCAGGAATAAATAGATTGGTCAGGGTCGCCGACCACACACAGATTACGATATTTCCCTGCTAGGTTTTTCATCAGCATATATTGAACAACATTAGTGTCCTGAAATTCGTCGACCAGAATGTGAACATACTTTGTCTGGTATCTTTTAAGAATTTGAGGATGGTGCTGAAACAACTGCACCGTCTTCATAAGTAAGTCGTCGAAATCCACAGCCCGGCTCTGGCTGAGCAACTGCTGATAGCGTTGATATACCCTGTGGACTATCTCTTCAAAATAACTGCTAACTCGCTGGGCGTAGTCCTCAGGATTAATAAGACGACTCTTAGCTGCACTTATGGCCGACCGCAAGGCCCGGGGAGCATATTGTTTGGAATCGAGATTCAGTTCTTCCAGAGCTTGTTTCATTAGGCTTAGTTGGTCTTCTTCATCGTAAATAACAAAGCTTGAGTCAAGTCCGATGGCCTTGCCTTCACGACGGAGAATTCGGGCACAAATAGCGTGAAAGGTACCAAGAGTTAAGGCTTCTACTGCCTGACCCAAAAGCTGTCCCAGCCTATCTTTCATTTCGCTGGCAGCTTTGTTGGTGAAGGTAACTGCCATAATATTGTGGGGACTAACGCCGCAGGATTTAAGCAGATAAGCGATGCGGTGGGTAATCACTTTGGTCTTACCGCTGCCTGGTCCGGCTAATATAAGTACGGGTCCTTCAATAGCCTCCACAGCTTCTCTCTGGGCGGGATTAAGAGCGGCTAAGATATCCATGAGGACTTAATAACTATTATAGCATTGAGACGGATGAACGCCCAAGGAGCAAGTTGGATTCAGGAAGATTAACACAGGTTCCAATAATAAATTGCTAGGTTGAGCTAGCTAGGCTTTGTTGCTATACTTAAATATAAAAAATGATTGATTGGAATGATTGCCAAAAAAACCTGAGGACATCTTTCCACCGAGAATATTTGCTTGAGGAGGCTTTCACGCACCTATCTTACCTTAACGAAAATCCCGGTTTTGACCGGCCAAGCAATGAACGCTTAGAGTTCCTTGGTGATTCTGTACTCAATTTTATTGTAACGGAAAAGCTATATAAAGAATTTCCCAATCTAACTGAGGGAGATTTAACAGAGATCCGCTCTTCTCTGGTCTGCCGAGACACGTTGGCTGGACTCGCCTCTTCACTCAAGCTTGGTAACTGGCTCTTGTTAGGGCGAGGTGAGGAGGCAAATGGAGGGAGGACGAAGAAGAGCAACCTGGCAAATACTATGGAAGCGCTAATTGGTGCTCTGTATTTAGACCAGGGTCTGACTAAGGTGAGAAAATTTGTTCTCAGTCAGCTCAACCCTGAATTAGAGAAAATTAAGGCTGGAAAGGCAGCCCAGAACTACAAGGCATTGGTGCAAGAGTTCATCCAGGGGCAGAAGAAGCCAACACCGATTTATCGTTTAGTGCAAGCTAGTGGTCCTGACCATAGCAAGAAATTTACGGCTGAAATACTGGTGGAAGGGGAGGCATTGGGCAGGGGAACAGGGAAGAGCAAAAAAACTGCTGAAAGCCAGGCGGCAAAAGTAGCTTGGGAAAAATTGAGGTGTAATCATGGGTAGACGAGATTATAGACGACGAGAAGCGAAGAAACCCAAGAAGGGGGCACAGAAAAGTAAACCGATTTCGGAATTTGTGCCACAGGTGGAAACAGAGGTAATAAAGAAGAAGCGGAAGCCTGTCGAAGAAGACGAGGAATAGATTGAATTGGCAGCCTACCTGGAGCTTTACCGTAGTGGCAAACTCAAGGAGCGGATAGATGCGGCTGTATCTTTGCTTGAGAGTTGTTCTGTATGCCCTAGAAATTGCCATGTAAATCGCCTGGCTGGTGATATCGGTAAGTGTAAAACACCCCGCGAAGCAATGGTATCCAGCTATGGACCGCACTTCGGAGAGGAATCCCCTTTAGTAGGTAAACATGGTTCAGGAACTATATTTTTCACTAACTGCAACCTTAAATGTCTGTTCTGTCAGAATTATTCCATTAGCCAGCTCGGCGAGGGACAGAAGGTAACTAAAAAAGAACTAGCTGACATAATGCTTTTTCTTCAAGCTAAAGGATGTCACAACATAAACTTGGTATCCCCAACTCACGTAGTTCCTCAGATTCTTGAGGCACTGGAGCTATCAGCGGAGTCTGGTTTGCATCTCCCCTTAGTATACAACAGTGGTGGCTATGACTCAGTGGAAACCTTAAAAATACTTGACCGAGTTATCGACATTTATATGCCTGATATGAAATATGATGATGCGGATACTGCTAGAGAATTGTCAGACATTGAGAACTATCCTGAGATAAATAGAGCCGCAATCAAAGAAATGCATCGGCAAACAGGTGACCTTGAGGTAAATGGTGAGGGAGTAGCTCAAAGAGGACTCTTAATTCGCCACCTTGTTTTACCTCACGGGTTAGCAGGGACCAAGAGTATAATGGGTTTTCTCAGCAATGAAGTCTCCAGTAGTACCTATGTCAACATCATGGATCAATACCATCCCTGCTACAAGGCTTTTAAAATTCCAAATCTAAGGCGGCCAACATCATCAGCAGAATTCCAAGAAGCATTGTCTTCAGCCCGGGAAGCAGGGATAAATCGACTGGACAAAGTGCTTCGCTTAGAAATTCTTTCCACTGGCTCAGAATGATAAAAGTGACCTAGGATTGTGGTCATAGCCAAGAACGAAAGGGAGTAAATCAGTAACGATATGGCTGATATGGCACGACTATCTGTTACAGTCTACGGAAGAGTACAAGGAGTGTATTTTCGCTATTCTGTTCTAAATGAAGCCAGGGGATTGGGCTTGAAAGGCTATGTTCGTAATCTTGGCCGTGGTGATGCCGTAGAAGTTCAAGCTGAAGGGGAGAAGCCCCAGTTGAATAAACTACTGGAGCAACTTAAGACCGGTCCTCCGGGAGCCCTGGTGAAGAGAGTGTAAATAGATTGGGCTGATTATTCAGGAAAATTTAAGAACTTTAGGATAAGATATTGAGAAAAATTCTAAGTACTAAATCCCGAATACTAAACGACATTGAACGTTAAAATTCCGCTGATCAGAACAAAAGGGTCTGGTAACTAGGATTTGGAATTCAGAATTTTGATTAGTAAAGGGATTTGTTTTAATCCTCTAGTTGAACCCTGCCCTCACTAATCAATCCTAAATGCTCACACTTAATTCTGGCTATTTCACAAGCCTCAATATCAATCTC
>JBFEMR010000054.1:0-5457 GCA_041551495.1 Dehalococcoidia bacterium | reverse complement strand
GAGAGAGCGGATAGTAGTATCATCTGGCTCCATCACTCCATCTCGAATTGCCTCCAGATAGCCTTTAATATTAGAGAGAGGAGTCCTTAATTCGTGCGCAACATCAGCAATCAGATTCCTGCGTAATTGCTCGTTGTTCTCCAGGTCGGTGGCCATAATATTAAAGGCTTGAGCCAATGCCGCAACTTCGCCTTCACCCCGTACATGAACTCTCTGGGATAAGTCACCCTGCCCCAATCGCCTTGCGGTTCTGGACAGGACAGCGATTGGTGATGTTATTCTTCGAGACAGGAAAAAAATCAATACCAAAGCGATAGCGATTGCTATCGAGCCTCCGATTAGAAGAAAGTAGCTTGTTGATGTTAAGAGTTTTCGAAACGTTTCATAGGGTTCTCCCGCCAGGTCAGGGATTATATAGACTTCTCCAAGTAACACTTGTGCTTCAGTTAGCTGTAAAGGAGTGATTGACGAATTAGTATAGTTCACCATTCCCAAATGCTCCTCCATTGAATCACCTATTACTGTCCCGTTGTTAGCTACTAATATGATATGTGTGGCGGACAACTGCGCTGTCTGCTTCACTACAGGCTGGACCCCCTGCCAGGTGCGATTCTGGCTATAATAATGTTGATATAGACTACCTCGTACTTGAATGGAGCGATATTGTGCAGTTTGCTTTTGGTAACGGTCAATTACAGCAGCAGTGCGCTGACTGACAAAAAGATATATGGTACCGACGGTCACTAATATTATCACTGCGAAAATCAATGACAGACGAAACCACAACCGGTGTACCACTATTCTCCTCCGATAAACTTGTAGCCAACCCCGTACACGGTCTTTATATATTTAGGGTGGCTGGGGTCCAGCTCCAGCTTTCGGCGTAAGTTGAGTATGTGAACATCAATGGTTCGGTCGAAACCTTCAAAATCAAAACCTAAAGCCTCTTCTATAAGGTTGGCCCGACTGAAGACTCTACCCGGCTCTTTGGCGAGAATCCCCAGTAATTTAAATTCAACACTGGTCAAGTCCAGTGGTCTGCCGGCAAGCCATGCTTCGTGATTTGTAAAATTCATACTAAGTTCGCCACTTCTAATTTCCTCCGGGCCGCGCTCTCTTGGAAGACGTCTAAGCACTGCCTGTACTCGAGCCGCTAATTCCTTAGGACTAAAAGGCTTGGTTACATAGTCATCAGCCCCTAAACCCAGTCCTGTTAGCTTGTCCTGATCAGTAGACCTGGCAGTAAGCATAATTACCGGTACATCAGATTCCTGCCTGATGATACGACAGACTTCAAATCCATCTATGTCCGGCAACATGAGGTCAAGAACAATAAGGTCAGGACGACTTTCTCGAGCCAGGCGCAGAGCTTCAACACCATCGTAAGCAGTTAGAACCCCGTAGCCATCCCGTGTTAAGTAGAGCTTGACCAAGTCCACAGTCTTTATGTCATCATCAACTATTAAAACATTCTTGTCTGCCATCCCCATTCTCCTATCGAGTCTTCATAGTTATAATAATTTTATAACAGAAATGTTAAGAAAATAATATGAAGAGCATTCTTTACATAAATTTTGCTTAATAAATTTTACGCGTTACAACCCGTGGTACGCCACTAAAATTCTCGTTTAGTAGTAAATCACAGGTTATTTCCATCTTCGTTTTTTAGATTGACATGATTATATAGGCGGAATATAATCAAATCCAGAACGAGATATAAGGCATGAAAATAAAATCATCCTCAGACCCAGACCATAAACGGCCGCAAACTGCAATTTTCGTTCGATGGTGGTGGGGCTTGCTTTAATATAGGTCTTTAATTGAAATATGATGCCCCATGTCCCAACGGACGTGGGGTTTTTGTTTGTCGTCGTATGGTCTAATATCTTCCTGGGAGGCTGCATTGGAAGTTTTGAATGAAGATACATTTAAGGAGTTACTGGAAAACAAACAATACAGGGCATTACGAGAGAAGTTGGTGGATTCAGAACCCACACATATTGCTGACCTTCTCTACAGCATACCGGTAGAAGAAGCAGTGATAGCTTTTCGTCTCCTGCCCAAGGACATTGCTATTTCAGTCTTCGATTACCTTGATGGGACATCCCAGAACCAGTTACTCGAAGCATTCAGCGACCAAGTAGCTAGGGGTTTCCTAGAAGCAATGCCACCCGATGATAGAACAGAACTGTTGGACGAAGTACCGGCCAAAGTAGCCCGCAGACTTCTACAGATACTATCACCAGAACAACGCCTTGTCACCCTGAAATTGCTGGGCTATGAGGAAGAAACAGCAGGACGGGAGATGACTCCATTATTCGTTGATTTACACAGTGATATGACTGTGGCACAGGCTCTGGAAAGAGTCCGACAGCTGGCCATTACGCGGGAGACTGTGTACCAATGCTACGTTATGGACCGCCGCCGCTATCTTATAGGCACTGTTTCGCTTAAGGACCTAGTTATCGCTAATCCGGATGCCAAGGTAAGCGATATAATGAAACCAGACCCTCCATTTGTATCCACTTATACCGACAGAGAGGAAGTTGCCAAGGAACTTCGAGAACATGACGTGCTAGCAATTCCTGTGGTGGATGCAGAAGAGCGTCTTGTCGGTACTATCACGTATGATGATGTGGCAGATATTATGGAGCGTGAGGCCACCGAAGATATTTATCGTTTCGGCGCGGTACCTGGTACGGAGCGAGGTTACTTTGCCAGCCGCATTTTCAGCGTTGTAAGACGTCGAACTCCATGGCTATTCATGCTTATCGCAGTCAGTATGATTATTGCCCCCATTATTTTCAGGCAAGAAGAATTGCTAGCTGGGGCATGGATATTGACTGCTTTCATTCCCTTGGTAATTGCCACCGGCGGAAATGTGGGCGCGCAATCAGCCACTGTCGTTATTCGTGGACTGGCCACTGGCGAGGTAAACCCGAGACGGGCTGTAACTATTGTCTCTCGCGAGGTAGGAATAGGCGCTATCATGGGTGTTGCCCTCGGCGCTGTCGCCTTGGGTTTGGTTTATGCATTCGGCCGAAACCTTGACGCAGCCGCTGTAGTAGGCATGACGCTGGTGGGCATCTCGGTAATGGCAACCCTTGTAGGCGGAGCCTTACCATTTATCTTTCGTCTGGTCAAGATTGACCCTGCTCTGGTATCCGCTCCTTTTTTAACTACTGTTCTGGACATATTTGGCGTTGCACTCTATTTTGGTATTGCACGACTAATATTGGGATCGTAACCAGCCTACCGGGATAACAAAGAGAAATTCAGGATAATAAAGGAAAACTCAAAATGAAGAATAAACATAACGAAGACCCAAGGAGAATACCAATAATAAAGCGTTTGCAGAGGTTGCGAGTATCGGTTAACGAAAAGGGATTAGATGCGCTCCTTATTTCTCAGTCTGACAACGTCCGCTACCTCTCAGGATTCACTGGCTCCTCCGGATGGTTGCTTATTTCAGAACAAAATGCTGTTCTGGCTACTGATTTCCGTTACGTAGAGCAAGCTAAAAGAGAGTCACCGGATTTTGAAATTACACAGACTAGGCAACAGTTACATGATTGGCTTCCTGGCATAGTAACTGATTTTCGATGGCACAAGTTGGGCTTCGAGGCTAATTTTATTTCCTACGATAGTTATCATAAGGTTAATGAGGCAATAAAGGCTAAGCAAGTTGATCTTGAGCTTATTCCCACCACCGGCATTGTAGAGCAACTTCGCTCTATAAAAGAGCCCGAAGAGTTAGTGCTTATCAAGAAGGCGGCAGAGTTAACCGATGCCGTCTTTGAACAGGCAAAGTCACTAATTCGTCCAGGCATTATGGAAAAGGAAGCAGCATGGGAGATAGAGAAAAGCTTTCGTCAAGAAGGCAGCGAAGTAATACCCTTTGAAATAATCGTAGCTGCAGGCTCAAACTCAGCTTTGCCCCATGCTCGACCCACAGAAAAAATAATCAGCTCCTATGAGCCGGTATTGATTGATATGGGAGCCAGAATCAATGGTTATTGCAGCGATTTTAGTCGCACTATATTCTTGGGCAAACCAAATAAAACCTTCAGGGATATTTATGATGTAGTTCTAAGAGCACAGACCACTGCTATAGAAAAGATTAAATCAAATATGGCTGCTTCCCAAGCAGATCATTTCGCTCGAAGTGTTATTGAACAAGCTGGATATGGAGATTGTTTTGGACACGGCCTAGGACACGGTGTTGGGTTAGCAGTCCATGAATCTCCTACGATCAATCCCAACTCTTCTGATTCACTGATAGACGGCATGGTTTTTACCATAGAACCGGGAATCTACCTTGCGGGACAAGGTGGGGTCAGGATTGAAGATCTGGTAGTTTTGGAAAATGGCAAAATCAAAATGCTTAGCCAGGGAAATAAGAATTTGTTATCCTAATGAGAAAAAAGGTAACAACGTGTCTATTCACTATCAATATAATGGAGGTTACTAAATGATTGATGCAGGGGAATTGAGAAAGGGAAGCGCCGTAGAGCTAGAGGGCGAAATATACCAGGTTCTGGAATACCAACATGTTAAGATGCAACAAAGGCAACCCGTAGTCAAGTTGAAGCTTCGTAGTGTGCGTAGTGGGAATGTCACCGAACGGAATTTTCAATCCGGCGATAAAGTTACACCAGCATTTCTGGAGCATCGTCCTGTCCAGTATCTTTATAAAGATGGCAACCTCTATTACTTCATGGATAACGAAAATTACGAACAGGTTATGTTAACTTCGATTCAAATCGGAGAGGACACAAATTATCTAAAAGAAGGTCTGACGCTAGAAATTCTGACTTGTAAGGGGGAGACAGTAGCCATAGAGTTGCCCATCTTGGTAGAGCTTCAAGTTACGGAGACAGAGCCTGGCTTCAAAGGGGATAGGGCTACTGCAGGTACTAAAGCAGCTAAGCTTGAAACAGGAGTAACCACCCAGGTGCCTCTATTCATTAATACAGGGGATATCATTAGAGTCAATACACGAACCGGGGAATATGTGGAGAAGGCTGGCTAACCTCGCTTAAAAAGCCTTCTCCTTATAGGGAACGCCCTTTCACGAAATTCCTGAAAACCACGCTAGACGAATCTAGCTGTGATCTCAATGGATTTGATATAATCAGACAACAGGCAAAAGGCAGGTTTTCAACTCACTTGTGATGACCGATAAACAATAAGACGAATAAAGTAATTGATAAAAGCTGATTTGCATGTCCACACCTGTTACTCTGTTGATTGTCTAACGCCCCTGGAGAAAATAGTTGTGCGCTGCCTCGAGCTAGGCATAAATTGCATCGCTGTAGCTGACCACAACACTATTGCTGGCGCCTTAAAGCTAATGGAAATTGCTCCGTTCAAAATAATCATTGCTGAAGAGATATTAACGCCGGCAGGTGAAATAATGGGCCTCTTTCTTAATGAAGCAGTTCCCAAGGGATTGTC
>JBFEMR010000053.1:0-5484 GCA_041551495.1 Dehalococcoidia bacterium | reverse complement strand
GTTGATGACGGGAAAGATGGACATGCCTTCTTATTAGAGAATTGGTATGATGATGGGGAGTGGCGAAGGGTCGAGTCTCAATCGTCTACTCGACTCTCTTCCTCGAATTCTTGGTTCGGGTTTCCCACCCCAGATTCCAGACTAGCTGAATATGATATTACGGCAGCATTTAATGACCTCTATTATAATGATGATGAATCTTTTTCGGGGAGCGAAGGGCAAGCGAACGTTGGGGTACTCACTAGGGTGATAACCATTGTGAACGATATTATCCAGCAATTGTCACGGGTCACGGGCTACTTGTTTGGACTATTGTTTGGATGAGATCAGCAAAATATACACTAAATTAATAACAATACTTTGGCTTCGAAAACGTTTCCAGTTTTCCCTTCAATGTCATCAGGTTCACCACGTCTTCCTTGTTGTATTCCAGCAACAATTCCAGCGCCTTTTTATCGCGGTGCAGCTGATATCTCCACCAAAGTACCACCGCGTCCGCTCCCCCAATGCCCCTTAGCCGTCGATGTATACCTAATTGACGTTCTACAGCCTTGAAACCTCCATATAAATTGTTTCTCCAGCAATCGTGCATCAGGTCATGGTGACGGAAATGCTCCCTTAGGTTTACCCTTAGACGTGAATTGATAAAAGGAAGGTCGAAGCGACTGCCATTATATGTATAGATTGTATCTACAAAACGCAGGGTCCTGAGCAAGTTAGTCTTGGTTACATCGTCGCCTATAAGTTGTACCAATCTATTCCCGCCATCACTGGCTAGAAATACACCAATAATGGTTATTTCGTCATAAAACGAGCATAACCCTGTAGTTTCAATATCAAGATAGGCATCAAATAATAATTGCAACCTGTTACTTTTCCTTTCCGGTGTATCTATTTTAGCATATAATACTATCAGCCTATGCACGTAATACAGCTGTATGATTTTATGCTATAACATAATATCATGCTAATTTGTAAATAGATGCACATTCGTCTTAAAGGTAAACAAAGGAGAGCGAATATGAGAGAGTGCACATTAGAGCAAAACAAGAAAAAATGTAACTGCACCTATGAGCCATGCAACAGGAAGGGCATTTGCTGCGAATGTATAAGATATCATTGGCAGTCTGGTGAACTGCCAGCCTGCTTTTTCCCCAACGATATAGAGAGGACTTACGATCGTTCTATCGAGAAATTCATCGAGACATATCAAAAAAGAGGCCGGTAGTGAATGACACCGTAAAATAGACGGGCAGATTACCGGATAGTTTGTTATACTTCCCCTGTTATGCCCAGATTAGATAACCGAGCTGACAATGAGCTCCGTCGCGTTCGTATAATTTTAGGGTATCAGAGTTTTGCCGAGGGTTCAGCTTTAATCGAACTAGGACAAACAAGGGTGCTGTGCTCTGTAAGCATGGAGGAAAGAGTACCCATTTTTCTGAAAGGCAGTGGTCAAGGATGGATTACCGCGGAGTACGCTATGTTGCCTCGCTCTACAGTTACCCGTACGCCGCGCGATAGGGCTGAAGGAAGAAGCTACGAAATCCAACGCCTCATTGGTCGCAGCTTAAGGGCAGCGGCTAATTTAACCATTCTGGAGGAAAAAACATTTATAGTAGATTGTGACGTACTGCAAGCAGATGGAGGCACCAGAACAGCAGCTATCACAGGTGGATATGTCGCCCTTTATCACGCCTTCCATAACTTAAGAAAACAAGGTATTTTGCCATTTATGCCATTAAATAAAATGATAGCAGCCACCAGCGTGGGTATTGTCAATGGCAGTATGCTGCTTGACCTTTGCTACGAAGAGGATTACCAAGCTGAAGTTGATTTTAATATAGTTATGACTGACAAAAATGAATATGTGGAAATTCAGGGAACTGCCGAGGGCAAACCTTTCTCTAAAGAGACGGCCGATGCCTTACTTGCTTTAGCCGGGCAAGGAATATCTAAACTGTTCAAAATACAGAAGCAAGCCTTAAGGGCTTTATCTTAAATTCATAAATCTTTTTTATCACCGTCGTTGCGTTTGCATTGACCATCGCCCTGTTTTATACTTTGGTTCTGTTCTAACTTGTGTGAGTATTCAGGAAAATGACCCAGCTGGAGTTAGCTCGAAAGGGTACTGTTTCATCCCCGATGAAGCAAGTAACCCAAAAAGAAGGGGTGGAGACGGATTTCATCATCCAAGGTTTGACCGATGGTGAAATTGTAATTCCATCGAACATTAATCACACAAATTTAATTTCTTGTGGTATAGGCAAAGGGCTGAGGACTAAAGTCAATGCCAACATAGGCACATCATCAGATTTTTGTGATTTGAACATAGAACTAAGGAAATTACAGACAGCCGTTGACTTTGGTGCCGATACTGTGATGGACCTGAGTACTGGAGGAGATATCTCAGCCATCAGAAGGGCGGTTATGAGTGCTAGCACTACACCGGTAGGAACGGTACCCATTTATCAGGCCGGTATCGAAGCTATTGAGAATCGTGGCGCCATAGTAAACATGAGTGTAGACGATATTTTCGCTGTTATCGAAGAGCATGCCAAAGACGGCGTTGATTTCATGACAGTACATTGCGGTGTTACTCAGGCATCTATAGCTAGACTTAAAAAGCAGGGCAGGATAACTGACATAGTGTCCCGAGGGGGAGCTTTTCTCATCGGCTGGATGCTCCACAATGACAAGGAAAATCCCTTATATCAATACTATGACCGCCTACTGGACTTGGCTCTCGAATATGATTTCACGTTAAGTCTGGGCGACGGCTTGCGTCCGGGCTGTTTAGTTGATGCTACCGACAGGGCTCAAATCGAAGAATTAATTATCCTTGGTGAATTGGTAGATTACTCCAGGGAAGCCGGCGTTCAAACGATGGTAGAAGGTCCGGGGCACGTGCCATTGAACCAAATCGCCACCAATGTCCAATTAGAAAAGAGTCTGTGTCACGGTGCACCTTTCTATGTCCTCGGGCCTCTGGTGACTGATATAGGTGCTGGCTATGACCATATCACTGCAGCTATTGGGGGAGCAATTGCCGCTGCTGCTGGTGCAGACTTTTTGTGCTATGTTACCCCTACCGAACACCTTTCCCTCCCCAATATAAAGGATGTTAAAGAAGGTGTAATTGCCTCCCGCATAGCTGCTCACGCCGCAGATATTGTCAAGGGGATAAAAGGTGCCAAAGATTGGGATGAACAAATATCGAGGGCGCGTAAAGCTCTTGACTGGGAAAAACAAGCTAAGCTATCGCTAGACCCAGAACTTTCACAGCAGGTCCATGGTAAAATTCCTGCTGGCGGATCAACGTGTAGTATGTGTGGTAAATATTGCGCCATGGCAATAGTAGAAAAATATCTGGGCATATCAGCAAGTAAATGCTAACTGATATTACTTTGCTTGGTCCATTCTGAGCGTCTTTTCCCTACATTGCGTTTAAGGTCGGAACGACGTTAAATGAGAAACAAGTAGCTAATATTTTAAAATGCAGGCAGAAATAATACCCGTTGGTACAGAAATTTTACTGGGTAATATAATTGATACTGATTCTTCATTTTTAGCAAGTCAATTACCTTTGCTAGGAATTGACCTACACTTTATTTCCACGGTAGGCGACAACCAGAAAAGATTGATTGATACGCTGAAACAAGCTTGGAAGAGGGCAGACCTCATTATCACCACAGGTGGATTGGGACCTACTCAGGATGATATCACCCGAGAGGCTATTGGCGAACTAGTGGGTGAGGAATTGACGGTTGACGATAAGTTATGGCAAGAATTACAGGACTTGCTCCGCCGATACATTGGAGAAATACCAAAGAGCAATATGAAACAGGCAACTATTATTCCATCGGCCCAAATTATTCCCAATCGTATGGGGACAGCACCAGGTTGGTGGGTTGAGAAAGATGACCACATAATTATAGCCCTACCCGGCCCACCTGATGAGATGAAGTTAATGTGGCAAGAAAGCATTTTACCCAAACTGAAACAAAGATTAACAGGAGAGGTTATTCTATCAAGGATAATTAAGACTTTTCGGCTAGCCGAAGCCAAAGTAGATGAATTGGTAGCCCATATTTCCAAACTGTCCAATCCTACTCTGGCTACTTATATCAAGCCGGATGGTGTTTACCTGCGTATCACAGCCAAAGCTAAGGAAAAAACAGAAGCTCAACATCTTATTGCCCAAAGCGAAGAGCAAATTCGAAATGTTCTTTCTTCTTTTATTTGGGGAATTGACAGTGATACGCTGGACTCTGTTATTGGAAAGATGCTCAGAACCAGAAACTTGAGTTTAGCAACCATGGAATCTTGCACTGAAGGGCTTCTCTGCAGCACCATTGCCAGTGGCCGGGAAAGCTGTAATTATTTCAAGGGGGGACTGCTGGTTTGTTCTGATGAAGCTAAGACGGCTTGCGGTGTTGATGTTTCCATTATGGAGCGATTTGGCAAGGAAAGCATCGAGGTAACTAAGGCAATGGCTGAGACTGCTCGCAGGAATTTGAAAACCGATATCGGCATGGGCGTTGGTGGTAATATTAACCCCGATAAAAATTCGGGCTATGCAGTCATACACCTGAGCAGTGATGCCTTTGAACAAACCTTCACCCATAAGCTCCGTGGAAATCGCTCCCGAATGAAACAACGGGCAGTTTATGCCGCTCTTTTTGACTTAAGAAAAATATTACTCGAGGAGGTCTCATGCACCTAATTATAGATGGCTATTCCAGCAACCAAAAAATTCTACAGGATGAAGATTTCCTCCGGAAATGGTTAGAAACTTATCCCGCCAGGATCGGGATGACCAGGATTTCTCTGCCACATGTAATTAGATATGTAGGTCCCGTATTAGAGGACTGGGGAATATCTGGATTTGTTTTTATCGCGGAAAGTCATATTGCCATCCATACCTTTGTTGAGCAGAATTACGTTAACATAGACATTTTCTCTTGCAAGGATTTTAATACCGAGAAAGCAATAGAAGATTTCCAAGACGGATTCCAGCTAACCAATTTGCGGACCTGCCTGATTGATAGAGAATGGTCCAAATCAGAACTAAGCACTAAGAGCACCGAGTGTTCGACTGATAATCAAAGTTACACCTACTATGAATAACCGCGATAGTAACCTTGAACCATACGCTTTTAAGCATAAGGAAACGTTCCTTCCACAGAGAGTCTTTGCCGGATTAATCCCGCCTTATTCAAATTTGCAGCAAGCTAAGACGGTGATTCTTCCTGTTCCTTACGACGTCACTAGTGAATGGCGAAGCGGGTCTCGCCATGGTCCGCAGGCAATTATCGATGCCTCTCAGTATCTAGAGCTTTATGACCTGGAACTGGACCGAGAGATATATAAAATCGGTATTTGTACCATGCCTGAGGTAGAACCTCTATTCAGAAGCCCCCAGGACATGATTAATAGAGTTTATGAAGTGATAAAAGACCTAATACAGAAGGAAAAATTTAT
>JBFEMR010000052.1:0-5584 GCA_041551495.1 Dehalococcoidia bacterium | reverse complement strand
TCTTCTTTTGAACCAGGCATTGTCCAAATGTAATTCTATGATTCTATCCCCGGATTTTATTTCAGAGCCGTCATTGAGCAATTTAGTGGGGCCTTTGTGGCAGTGAATATTAAAGCGAACAATGCCATTGCCGTCGGCTCTTACGGGCTTGGTCCGAGAGATTGTTCTTAAGCATTTATCGACTACAGGCCACAAAATCAGGACAAAGCGAGGTGGCATATTTTTTAGCATTAGGTTTCTCCGTTGCTGGTATACCATTATAAGTCCATGTAACAATATTTTACTATAGTAAACTTCACATCTTTGGCATGAACTACAACCTATCGAGGCTATTTACTTCAATTAAAATTGGGCATTGTACCTGCATAAATTTTATGCCACAATAGCCTGAACCGTACCATGATTGCCTGGATAAACGGAGCACTTTCAACACTTGCTGCTTCCATAAGCGTCGATAATCTCGCTGGACTGGCAGCCATATTTTTCATAGCCATGTCCTGTGACATAGGTATTCCTTTTCCATTTGTACTAGACACCATCGTGTTTTTCACAACCTACAAAGTGGGTCCTTTATCATGGCCAGTGCTCCTTGTGGTTGTGATGCTATTCGGTGGTAGCCTACTGGGAACGAGCATTATTTACTGGGTAAGTCGTCTGCTCGGTACAAGGTTCGTGGACTGGATCGGTAGACGTTCCAAATTCCTGCGGCGTAATCTTGAGCAATTTCAAAATAGGTTGAGTAGGTGGACCATACCGGTGATAGTGGCTGCCAGATTGACGCCGGGCCTGATGCAGGTATCATCGGTGGCTGCTGGCACATTACGCATCCCTTACCATCAGTTGGTGCTGGCTAGCGTATTTTCTTTCATTATTTATGATGGGATATTGATTGTCCTGGGGACTTTAGCCAGGCTCGGCTTGAAGGATGTGGGACCTGAGTATTCCGCCTGGATTGTCATTGGCTTCGTAGCTATTATGACAGCTATATTTATCACGGTTCACCTGGTAAGGCGCAGGTCCAAGTTGAGTTAGCATCTTGCAGCTGAGTTACTCTACCATGGATTACTTACACCTTAATGTATTTCAAATTATAGTGAGTTAGTGAGGGTACTGGCTTATCTGCGCTTGATAAATCGATTAATGTAGAAGAAATGAACCACTCCTGACCAAGGAAAGGCGATTTTGCCCACAGTAGGAGACTCAGTCATCCGGATTATACTATAAACTCTCTTTGTGGGTTTATTGCTCTCATCCTTATTCAGTGGCTTTACCTCCCCCATAATTTGTCACAAGCTTCATACGATGATATGGAGACAGGAGTACGGCACCCGGATTGTTGCCTGTAACCATATCTTTAACCACAACATAGGTAACAGGAGCCTCTGAACGCTTGATGAAAATGGTATCATGTCCGACACAGAGACCATATATGAAGTTCAATTCTGTACCTTCCTGGTTCATGATTTCCGCCTGGACTATGGGATTACAGCTTATACCGAGGGGATTTACCCATTCTTCTGGTATTCCTGTCTCTTGAGCTTTCAAGCCACCTACCATACAAGCTACTGAGATAACCTGGAAACCGGCTCTATCCAGAAAGCGGGCAAATTCTCGGCCTTCACGTAGGAGGCCTACACATACAGCCAATCCCACCTTTTTGGCACCCAGTTCTCTGGCGAACTCAATGCATTGTTGGACGCGGGACCAATCATACCCCCCTCTCTTAAGCACTTTGGCCGCAGCTAAATGGAACTTTTCCGTATCACTTTCAAGATATTGGTGTTTGCTGTCTTCGATTAAACCCAGGAATCTTTGTGCCTGGCAGTACTGAGGGATTCCTTGAGGATACATTGCCAAACACTCATTATCTTTGCATTGGTGACATTGTATTGTTTTAGTTTCTTTAGCCATTTTCCCTCCTTGATAAATGAAGCAATAATATGTAATTAGTTGAGTATATTATGGGTGGTCTGGAAAGCTCTTTATACAGGGGAATAATCCGCAAAATCATCTGTCTGCAGTATTCATTTAGACGTTATTTTCTGGAAAGGTTACCACTCTCTACCACTATATTTTTTAAGTCTAGGCTGATTCTATACTTCAGTTTTCGCCCATGTCAATTTAGTTTCATGGGCATCTGACAGTGGGCTATAAAGTTTGGTCAGCTTGTCACCATCAATATCTTTCCATTACACCAAATGTTGTATAATACAAAAACACACGATGACGGAGATAAAAGCAGGTATAATCAACGTCACTGGCTACATAGGTGTTGAATTAGCTCGCCTACTTTACCAGCATCCCCATATTGAGCTAGTAGCTGTTACCGGGAGAAGTGAAGCCGGGCAAAAACTAGGGGCTGTTTTCCCAAGCTTTTTGGCAACTAACCATGTAATAAAAGCCGAGCTTGATACCAAAATCGATATAGCCTTCGTGGCATTGCCTCATAAAAGTGGTGTAGATGTAGTACCATCTTTGCTGAAACAAGGAGTCAAAGTAGTCGATACCAGTGCTGATTTCAGATTAAAGGACGCTGGCGAATACTCTAAATGGTATGGATTTACTCATCCGGCTCCCGACTTACTGAAAAAGGCCGTTTTTGGCTTACCCGAGTTATATAGAAGCGAGATTGCCTCGGCATCACTGGTAGCAAATCCGGGTTGCTATAGTACTTGTATACTATTAGCCCTGGCACCAATGGTCAAAGAAGGCTTAATTTATCCGGACATAGTTGTGGATAGTAAATCGGGCGTCTCAGGCGCTGGTAGAACTTTGAGCTTAACTGCTCATTATTCCGAGACCAACGAGAACATCTGTGCTTACTCACTTGAGGGACATCGCCATTTACCCGAAATAGAGCAGGAATTGAAGGCACTTAATCCATCATTTTCTCCTTCGATAACTTTTGTGCCTCATCTGGTACCAATGACCAGAGGTATACTAAGCACTTGCTATGCGAGATTAAGAGACGACAAATTACTCAAAGACGGTAGGATCGGGAAAAAATTATGCCAGTTATACGGTGAATTCTACAAACATGCACCCTTTGTCCAAATAACCACGAAACCTCCTCATACCAAGCACGTCTGGGGAACTAATTTCTGCCTTATTTATCCGACTGTCGATTCGGAGACAGGCAAGCTTATAGTTATTAGCTGTATCGACAACCTTGTCAAGGGAGGAGCCGGGCAAGCAGTGCAAAATATGAATCTGATGTTCGACCTGCCTGAGACCATAGGGTTGGAAGCTCTAGCTATTTATCCGTGATATAGACCAATTATTTCTCTACCATAACTACTTGGTTTATTTTCCTGGTTCGGCTGCTTTTATTTCACTGATTCATTGTCGATAAACAGGATGTCGAGTACCCTTTTTAGTACTTTCTAACTACTGGAATAGTTACTAAAAGCCTATTTACAGTAGCTAAAAGAGGGTGGTATAGTGAAAACAGCTTGGGTTTATTTGACTAAATTCATGGAGAGTTGCGAAACAGCGATGGTGAATAAATCAGTTTCGGTTAAAAGGCAACATAGAGAAAAATATGCTATGCGGGCTAAAGATCCGGGAAGAGACTCAGGATCTAGTGATTCGCAGTTTGCAGACGAGACCCCGGTAAAATCAACTACAAAGAAGACAGAACAACCACTTACCAAAATCCTAATATGCGATGATGATCCGGCAAGTAACGAACTAATACGGAGTTATCTACAGGGCATATCCGATAAAGAGATTGCGTTACTGGAAGCCGTGCATACAGAGGAAATCCAGAATGCCTTGGATAAAGGTAGAATTGACTTGGTCTTAATAGATAACCAAATGCTGGGGGGGTCGGGCATGGAGTGGCTCGCGGAAAGGTTAAAAAAACAACTTGCCCCTATAATCGTGTTGACTGGCTCCGAAGATGAAGAAATTGAGACACAGACCTTTCAAAAAATAGCAGTTGGTTATTTGCCAAAGGCCGGTTTATCCCGTGAAAAGATGGAGAACATGGTTGATGTTGCACTGGATAAATGGTCGCGATTACAACAAGCTATAGCTGACGAGAAAAAACTGGAAGAACTTGCAAATCTTGATTTGCTGACCGGCTTACACAATCGCCGAGCAATTCTGGGCAAACTAAGTGAGTATGTCAATCTTGCTAACCGTTACAGAGACGATTTCACCTTAATTATGTTGGACATCGACCATTTTAGGAAGGTCAATGATCAACATGGATATCTAACCGGAGACGAGGTTTTGGAAAATATTGCCGCTTTGATTCGTAACAATATTAGGTGCACGGATATAGCTGGAAGATATGGAGGAGAGAAGTTTATTATTGTCTTGCCTAAGACTAATCTTTCTTCATCGTGGACTGTAGCTGAACGAATCCGCAGTATAATTACGCAAACCGAGTTCAAGGATGCTGCCGGGGATATCTTCAGCGTAACCGTAAGCCAGGGGCTGGCTGGATGGGAACGGAACGATGATGCCGATTCCTTGATTTCACGCACTAGCGAGGCTCTCCACAAGGCTAAGGAAAAAGGACGAGACCGTGTGCAAATTCTGCTTGGCCCAAGCCTAAGGGACAAAATCCAGTAAAGTTTAATTATCGCTGGTGGAGCTGAGGCAAGGATCAATTACAGGGAAGTTGTGAAAGGGAGGCTTCTTAGTTTCCGAGTGTGAAAGTAATTACACTCAATAAGTTCGACTATTTAAGTACGTTTTGGTTACTTACTCGATGTAATTGACGTAATTCCCTCTTTAACTCAATATATAAATATTTGGCTATATAACAGAGCCGCCATCTACAACTAGAACATGCCCGGTCACATAGCTGGAAGCATCGGAAGCCAGAAAGATAGTAGCTCCCACCATCTCGTCAGGTTCGGCTATACGCTGCAATGGCGTTCTCACCATGACAGCTTGTGCAATATCTGGATTGCTCCACAGAGCTTCGCTGAACCGAGTTTTAACCAATCCTGGCGCTATCGCATTAACTCTGATGTTATACTGAGCCCATTGCTGTGCCATGACTTTTGTTGCCATTATCACCCCAGCCTTACTAATAGAGTAAACCGGCAAAATATCGGGAGTAATCCCCGCTACAGAAGCGACATTTATAATTTTACCCCCACCTTGCTCTTGCATTAGCTTGGCTACCGCCTGGCTAAGAAAGAATAGTCCTTTCAAGTTGAGGTTCATAATGGAATCCCAGGCACGTTCTTCTATATTTATAGCCGGGTCCATAGTCGGATTGGTCCCAGCATTATTCACCAGAATATCAATTCTACCAAGCTCTTCTTTTACTTTCGGCACCAGATTATTTATCTCATCCATCCTACCTACATGTGTAGCCATGGCTATCGACCTGCGACCTAATCCCTTTATCTCAGCAGCCACTTCCTCAAGGTCCGGCAATTTTCGACTGGTTACAGCTACATCGGCACCAAATTTAGCAAGCCCAACGGCGATAGCCTTTCCGATGCCCCGACTGCCACCGGTCACCAGGGCTACCTTACCTGATAAAGAAAAACTCTCCGGCGAAATACTCATTATGTGCCTCCTGAAAAAGATTCATTAGCTTTGATAAGAAACTAACATT
>JBFEMR010000051.1:0-5649 GCA_041551495.1 Dehalococcoidia bacterium | reverse complement strand
GAAAAACCAGAATAACGGAACCAACGAGCCTCCGTTTCTACGGCTGTCTCAATCCTCTCGTATAACCTCAAGTTAAGCTCGAAACCCAAACTGCCCAGAAACAGATATCTGAATATCACGAAGGGGGGTATACCCTTTGGGTTGGATTGTGGCGCTGCCTCTTAATGCTCTTATAGCTACTCTTAACGTTCATTTAAAACAAATAAGAGGGATAAAAGGGGCTTTTTAAAGCGAACTCAGCTACGGATAAGCTTCTAGTTCGCAATTAAAAAGAGCCAAAAGCTGGGTGCCATAATCACTGTTTCGGTTTTTTGGGGTCAGCGTTAGATGACCGACTTTAGCTGCTATCGGCCACTGTTGCTTTTACTGCTATGGGTATTGCTGTTTATTCGGTTAGCTTCAAATCGTAACTGAAAAATTGGCGTTAATTTGGCGTTAGAATCTTTGGGACTGGTTGTTACCAGTTGGCATTGTACGAACAAAACAGGATTTTAGCGTTTAACTCAATTGCTCTATTTTGTACGTAAAATGACCATTTGAGAATTCGGCTTAGAATTACGAAACCGCTGCTCTACCCCTGAGCTACGCTGGCATTGAAACTGAATCTTAATTGTTACGCAGCTTGTGTCTACTTCTAATACCAGATCAGCGCTACTTTCCTACTAGTGCCATTTTACGGATGATAACTTTGTGTAATGACCTACGTTCCCTCCAATTATGTTGCTGTAGATCCCCATTGTAAAGTTTACCCGTTCTCTCCGATATCGGTTATAGCATCGTAATATCAAATGGACTTTTTATGTTGTTTAAGATTATAATGGGGGTGGCGGTATGAGGAAAAAGATAGTCCTCGTCAGCGTGATTGTAGGGTTTTGCCTCTGTGGTGCTCTCTGCTATAAGACATGGATTATCGCTTTCGTCATTACGAAGTATCTCAGTGGTCGGACAGACGGTAAACAGGGAATCATCAGATCAATAATCATCCCCTGGAGGAACTATCAATTCCATTTACACCACTGGTTTATTGCCTTCATTATTGGCGGGGTATGCGTGTTAAAAGGTTTCTACATCCTAGCACCTGAAATCTCTTACGGCTTCCTCTCCGCCATTATCTTCCAGGGAATATATTGCTACAGAGACTGGTACCGAATTATTAAAAGAAAAAACGCTCTGCCACTCTTCGAGCAGCGGATGCCGCTAGTTACCTGCAATGATCTGGAATCCTGAACTATGATATCTAAATACTTGCCCTGATGATGACTATTCGTTTCGAGTGCTTAGTTCCCCGTTTAGCTAATCTACCGCTTTTTCAAGTTCTTCTTCAGCAAAGCGACCCACGTTCGTCAAGCCTCTCGCCTCGATTTTCACCCTCTACCAGAAGCGAAAGTTATCCTTAGTAGGTTCTTCATCCACAAGCCCGGTGTATCCTCTATACGATGAAGGAGAATTCATATTGATTCTGACTTTACTGCCTCTCCTGAATTTCGGTACTCTGATACCATATCCGCGGGGAATGTCGTACTCTCTTCGCTTAATCGGGTCAGTCAAGATAGCACAAATCTCATTTAACTCTTTCATTCTTCTATGGGCTTCCTCGTTATCCTGATGCCTGTCCGGGTGGTATTGAAAAGCCATCCTGTGATATGCCTTCTTAATCTCCTCCGTGTTGGCATTCGGATCAACTCCCAGGATTGCGTAGTAGTCTCTTTCAGTTTGCTTACCGCGCGCCAGTAGCTCCATATAAGCTATTATATGGGTATCATAGTAAGAGTCAATAGTAATTTTGTACTATGTTCAAGCCATACTGAATAGTGTACAGTCAACGATGCATATTTTGGTACCACGCAATAATATCTAACTGTCAATCGCCCACGCCGTACAATATGGACTGATGTTTATTTTCTAAGCCTGTTTTGAATAGCGTCACTTTCAAGTTCTCTAATAGCATCAGAGGCAATCCAGCGAGCAGCCCTCGAGTCGAGTTGTTGGATCTTTTTCGCGGTATTTATTGCGGCTTTGTTCAGCGTTAGGTTCCGTTTACCGATGTTTCTCAGAGCCCAGTTTACACCTTTTTTGACGAAGTTACGCTCGTCCGTTGCCTCCCGTACTATAATGGGAAGCAATTCGAGAAATTTTTCGTCAGCCGCCTTTTTATCATGCAACGCCAGACAGGCCATCAATGAAAAGGCGGTCCTCTTAGCGAACTCTTCTTCCCGCTTAGACCAATCCAGAATTTTTTCCCAGGCTAATTGGGTCTTTCTAAAAAGATCCGTACACACCTGATCGCAGATATCCCATGAATCAATATCCTTTGCCCAGTCCTCCATCTGCTCTTTAGTAAGCTTACCTGGGTCATCAATCATCGCAGCTAGAATCCTTGCTTCACCTATGCCAGTCCCCCATAAGCCTATTGCCAGCTTGTGGTCTTTACCTATCTCTCCAGCCAGTTTCCTCAGATCAGGAACCGAGATACCTAATCTTCGCTCCACTGGTATCCCGTATTTGGCCATTCCCTGCAAATGCTCTGGATGAGACTCGCTCTTAAGTTTGACTATCACATCATCTAAATAAGCCATCGTGTATTCCTATTTTATTGATTTACAGTCTAATCTGCACTGAGTATAGGCGTAGCTGCTAGCTTAGCATAGACTCTCTTCAATCTTATTCTATTGTAGCGCTGAATCATGATACAGGGCATGTTTGCCAACATAGCATACACTATCATCACAATACCGACCCACCAGATATTCCAGATGAAGAATACTGGGCTAAGCAAAAACATTATCCAGTGAGCGAGTTCAGCCCGGCATGTTTCCCTAATGAAATCATCAAGGTAGACGTCATCGAATCCCTTTAGACGTTTTTTCTGAAACCCTTTCTTGAACAACGCGGCACCATCCGGTAATTTCTTCTTCCACTTTTTCAGCCCCAGTATTCTTACGTAAATCTTCCCGCCTTTTTCCCATTTTCTCTGTTCATACAACCATAACCCAGTATTAAATGAACTAAGCGGTACGTGCGTAATCAAGTAGGATACACCAACATGAATGATCAACCAGACGGCAATATCAAGCAGAATTGTTGGCAGTGCAGGTAAATTCAGCAGCATTATTTGCTCACCTTACGTTTCAAGTCTATTTCTCTACCTTTCCACTTTACACTCTTAACTATAAAACTACGAACAGATGAATAGGCAAAAACCACAACGAAGAACGCAACAGGTATAATGTAAAGAAGTGCTGTATAGAACTTGAAATTGCCAATTCGTACAAGCATCCAGTAGATTTGAGCCGCATACAAGATATAGAGACTGCCAGAAATGGCGATCTGAACATTATTTGTGGCAATTACTGCCTCGATCAAGCTTCTGGCTGTACCAATACTACCCGCTATCCATAAAACAATCAGGATCAGCAAAGGGATCGAACTCTTCGTTGCTCCCTTTGCGATTCCTTTGCTCCATCCGTTGATCAATTCCCCAATCCCGCCCGGGTACATGCGGAATGAAATAGTACCCTTCCCAGCCATACAATGAACTTCCAACCCTTTCTTCTGGAGTTCTGCCCCGAAAGCCAGATCATCGAGAATCTCACCCTTCACCTTCTCATGGCCTCCAGAGTCAACATAGTATTGTCTTTTCATAACCACCGTCGGTCCTAGAAGCCCTATCGGTTTAATGCGTCTACCCAAAACAGAGAAGGTGCCGATTCCAGCCATCACTATTATGTTGAAGAAGGCAGATAATTGCTCATAAAGGTCGCCCATCTTGTGGTATGGCTGAATTGAAAGTACACCCGTTTTTTCAATATAGGTTTCTACTATGTTCTTGAGTCCGTTCTTTTCCAGTACTGTGTCTGCATCGAGAAAGACAAGTATCTCTCCAGAAGCCATATTCGCCCCTTGATAACAAGCCCACGTTTTGCCAATCCAGCCTTCTGGTGTTGGCAACGATTCTAATACCTTCACTCCACTACTTTCTGCAACTTCTTTGGTTTTGTCCTCCGAGTGGTCATCTACTACGATTACTTCATCTCCATGAGGCAACTGATCGGACAGGGAATTAAGTAAATTAGGTAGAGCGTGTTCCTCATTTCGAGCCGGGATGATTATCGAGATACTGGGTCTGTGCGGATTTCTATGAACGGGGATTTTACAGTAGGATATACGGAATAGTAGGAAAAAACCCAGTATCCAAAGCACAAGATGGACTATAAAAATTGCGGAAATATCACCGATGTCCATCTTGGATCATTAGTATACTAGCGATATTCCTTTGGACCGTCTAGAATGTAGGCCATCCATAGATTATATTTCAGATTCCGGTAGCTAAACCTTTCCTTTATAACAAATGCTACCGCACGGTCACTATGGTTAATACACCTTTCTTCTCACCAGTTGAGCTATAACTCCGCCAGTAAGAAGTGCCAAGCCAACAATCGTAACGATTATTACGTTTTGATCGGGCATTGTCGTATCCGAAAGTCGTTTTAGCAATATCCCGAGTAACGCCCAGTCGATCACAAGGGTATAGAAGATGTCTTTGCGTGTAAAGAGTACGGACAACGCAATAGCGATACCAACAATGATAACTGCTACTGCCCAGACTTGCTCGCCCAAGCCCCAGGCATTCCAGTTGATATTCACCAACAGGGCAGTGATATTGGCAATAGTGGCTATTGTAATCCAGCCGACGTAGACACTGAAAGGAAGGTGTACCGAAAATTTTACAGCCTTCGGCGCTTCTGATTTGCCAACGTTCAGCCTGAGATAAATCGCTAGCAGGCTTCCTAAGAGAATCAGCATCAGAGCCAGGGATAGAGGAACGATTTTGTAGTGCCACGCATATATCCAACCAATGTTGGCTAGGCAGGAAATAAAGAACAGCGCCCCGATTCTCTGTATAAAGTCAGCTTTCTGGGCATCTCTTCTAACAGAGGGTAGCAATTGATATACGACGAAGATGCCAAGCAATATATAGATCAGCCCCCAGATTGCAAAAGTCAGCCCTGTTGGAACAAACAGATTTGGATACAGGTCTGATAGTTCGCCAGTCGTTATATTGTTTATGGGGAGGGTAGTGGCTAGCGCATTAACGACAACAGTCCCAATGAAGCCCACTAGGTTTAGGATCGACAGGGTTAACACTAGCTTATTTTTATTCATAGTTTTTCCTCCTGTTATTGATAATAACGCTATGATGTATTATATAGCAGTCATATTGCGCTGTAAACAATTCTCCAAATCTGACAGGTGGCTTATCCATTGTCATCTGGTGCTATGGCCTATATCACAGGTTGTGGAATTGTCGCAAAAACCGTTCTATTAATATTTCTTGGGGAAGATGTCTGGTCACACGATTTCAGAGCGCTTATCATTTTTCAGCCTTCGGCTCTTGCCTTCGTAACACGTAAAAAATGGATTGCTACTACCTCTACCCAAACCAGTGCGTTGAGTATTATGATCCGCTCATACAAACCGAACCAACCTCTTTGTTCAGCAAGCAAAGCGCCCATTATCAGAGCGAAAGCTAAAACACCGGCAATAATTGTATAAATAAAGACGTCTTTCCAACCCGGTGTATTTTTAAAGCTGGGGGCGAGCGATAAAATAGCGATGGGGAATAACAAGCCAAGTCCATAGGATGCTATT
>JBFEMR010000050.1:0-5703 GCA_041551495.1 Dehalococcoidia bacterium | reverse complement strand
GGAGGAATAATTGTCTCATTTCTGGCATGGGTTTTCTTGCTTGCCACCAGTGAACTCTTTTACCTGTTCATGGATGTAGAACAGAACACCAGAAACACCGCCGAGCGCATTATAAAGGAATCAGATTGATATTTTTTTCTAGAGTACGGAGTAGCATTTCGAGAGCCATGGGTCAGGTAGCAGCCGTATTTGGTTCTATTGGCGGGCTATTTCACAAGCTCTTTCAGGGGTTGCGACTGCCAATGCCCGCCAGAATACGCAACCTTGTGCAAAGAAAGCGTAGGGCAGTCAAGTTGCCGGAATACTATTACCTAAAATACGCGATCAGTGTTTTAAGGGTTATTGCATGGGTAGTTCTAACGATTGGCCTTATCGGTTCGTTTTTTTGGGGAATTACAACGGGTGGCCTTGGAGGTGGGTTACGAATCGTTTTAGGAATAATTGGCTCATTCCTGGCATGGCTAATATTACTTGCAGCCAGGGAACTTATTTACCTATGTATTCATTTGGAAGAGGATACCAGAAGTACAACTGAAGGCATTACAAATAACTCAAGCTGAGACAAATCTATTTACTGGCAATATACGTTAATAAAGACGGCAACCTCTTTCTTTTATTCAATCAGTTTATTTGATTTTGATACCATGTTATGGGATGGTAATCGACTGGGCTTAGGCTTTTTCCCATAGACTAACTTCAACCACTAACACGGACAACCTCGCTGATTTTGGTGCGATAATTACTTTCTTATCTGGACCTTGGGTCAATTCCTCATGTTTTTATTCAACTACCATAGAGCACAAGGTATATCTACTTATTTTAACCACGAAATTTAACCCTGTCCCTTTTAATTCGATTCTTATCTGACAAATCGGCTTTTTGTTTAATGTTCCGTTTTATAGCCCGGCCATGCTTGAAACGATTTAGGTTAACAAATCTTCTTACCAAAATTATCGCCTTAAATGAAGTTGTTCTTTAGCTTGACTATCTCCTCTTCAACATCACTACCCTGTGCTTTCAAATGTTCCATGGCTTGTTCTATTTTCTCATGCTTGTAGTTATCACCCAGATCATCTAGCCTATCGTATAAACCGGCCCGCCTGCCGACTTTAAAATTAAGCCTTTCCTCATCCGGCAAAGATAAATACTTATTTATAATATTTAAACATTTCCCTTTATCATCGGGCATTTTGCCTTCGATATCCATTAATAAGTTAAGTATATGGTCGCTCTTAAGAAAGCTGGTGACCTGCAAGTTTTCGATTAAAATAGCTATTTCCCGTATTACCTCGTCCTCCTTTTGTAGCTTAAAATCTCCATTTTGCAACTTGGCCCACAACGGTATAGATGTAGATACGTGGAGGCTGCGCAGCCTGATATAATCAGGATCAATCTCATTTAACACCCTGGCTGTTTCCCTGGCATGTTCTTGAGACATTTTCTTGCCCCCCAGACCAGGCATGACATACTCACACAGAGAAATGCCTGCCTCCTTGACCTTCTTCCCACCCTCGATATGGTCCTTAGCCGTGCACCCCTTTTCCATATAAGCCAGTAAAGCGTCGTAACCAGTTTCCAACCCGATGTGCATTCTATCTAACCCGGCATCCTTGAGTTGTTTTAACTCTACTAACGACTTTCTGGCTGCCGTATGAGACCGCCCATATGTAGTTACCCTTTTTAAGCTAGGAAAGGTTCTTCTCAAGGAAGTAAGCACCTGGGTTAGCTCAGAGGTACGCATGATTAATGTATTGGAATCCTGAAGGAAGGCTGACTTGCCTCCGGTCGCAAGCCAGAGGGCAACATTATGCACACATTGTCCATATTGAAGTTGATTAGAGAGCACCGCTGCCACCTCTGTTAGTTTGTCGCTATAACTCATTTCACCAGCAATTTCCCTTATGCCTTCACTAATAGCTTCTACCGTCTCAATATCTTTTATAATCTCTTCTACTGGCCTCAACTCAAATTTAGTACCTTTATATACAGGACAGAACAGGCATCTGTTCCAGGGGCAATTTTGGGTCGCCCTTATCAGCAAGGAATAAGCTTCACTCGGAGGCCTTATGGGACCTAACTCAAAGGTATGGCTCAGCTTTTTTATGACTGAATTATTCAACATCTGCGTATTTTAGCGTGCTGAACAGGAATAGACAAATAGACATTGGCTTCTGCGCCATGATAATATCAGTACTTCAAATGAAGCAAATTGAATTAATCTCTTTTGATGCTGAGGGAACAGTAGTAACACCAGATTTCAGTCAGACTATATGGCATGAGGCTATTCCGGCACTCTATGCGAAGAAACAGGGGCTTGATTTTGCTCAAGCTAAGAGATATATCGTCGAGGAGTATGGCAAGATCGGCGACCAGAGACTAGAGTGGTACGATATTGAATATTGGTTTAGGTATCTTGGTTTGGGTTCTTCTGAGCCGGTGATAGATAGTTGTCTGAATAAGATAGCCTATTATCCCGAAGTAACCGAGGTCCTTTCTTGCTTAGCCAGTAAATACAAGTTAATTGTTGCGTCAGGTACACCACTTGAGTTGCTCAACCTACTGTTGCGAGATATCAAACCTTATTTCGTACGTATTTTTTCTTCCGTTTCACATTATGGGCAATTGAAAAGTCCTGATTTTTACCTCAGTATATGTGAGGAGATGGGCGTTGAGCCTGACCAGGTTACCCATATTGGTGATAGCTGGCAATTTGATTTTCTGAATGCGCGAGAAGCTGGTATAAATGCTCTTTATCTTGACAGGTCAGGTAGAAACCATCAGGAACATCTCAGCGATCTAAGCCAATTAAAAAATTCTTTACCACCGCCAATATAATTTTCTCTATCTTGGTTTGAGGGTAACTCGCTAACCATAGACATTATCGACCCTTTTGAGTTACAATATAATCCTTGACCAATGCTAAATCATAGCAAGGTTTCTCTAGAAAGCTCCCCTCAAGGTAATAGATTCAGCTTGTCTGCAGTAGAGCTAAAGGAAATGGCTAAAAAGCTACGTCGCCATGTAATCACCATGATAGCTAAAGCAGGCAGTGGGCATCCCGGCGGTTCTCTATCAGCAGCCGATATCATCACCGCCCTTTATTTTAAAATTCTACGCCACAACCCTGACAATCCTCAGTGGCCAGACCGTGACCGCTTTATATTGAGCAAGGGACATGCGGCTCCAATTTTGTATGCTGCCTTGGCTGAAACTGGCTATTTTCCTGTGGAAGAACTATCAACGTTGAGAAGATTGGATAGCCGTCTGCAGGGACATACCGATAGGAACTTTACTCCGGGCGTAGAAATGTCAGCTGGTTCTTTGGGTATGGGCCTCTCGTTTGCCATTGGCGTCGCTCTGTCAAGTAAGCTGGATTCCAAGAACTACCGCACCTATGTTCTTCTCAGCGATGGGGAATGTGAGGAGGGACAAACCTGGGAAGCAGCTCTTTCAGCGGATCACTTCAAGATAGATAATATAACAGCCATAGTTGACTATAATGGCATACAACTTAGCGGACGGGTCTGCGATATAATGAACCTCGAGCCGTTTATTCAGAAATGGCAGGCTTTCGGGTGGCATACTATTGATATAGATGGACACAACCTCAACAAAATCATATCCGCTTGCCAAGAGGCTGAAAAAATGAAAGGCAAACCAACTGTCATCATCGCCCGCACCATCAAAGGCAAAGGGGTTAGTTTCATGGAAAACAATGTGGCGTTTCACGGTAAGGCGCCTACGTTGGAAGAAGCAGAAATAGCACTGAAAGAGTTGGAGTGAGTATGGCTGAAGCATCCACTAGGGAAACCTATGGCAAAACTCTGGTAGAGTTGGGTAAACAAAATAAAGACATTGTCGTTCTAGACGCTGATTTATCGCCGTCAACGATGACTAATTTTTTTGCTCAGGAGTTTCCTGAGCGTTTCTTCAATTGCGGCCTGCAAGAACAAAATATGGTCGCTATAGCTGCCGGTTTAGCCGTTTCCGGCAAAACCGTCTTTGCCAGCACTTTCGCTGTTTTTGTTGTCTGTCGTTGTTTTGACCAGTTGAGATTATGTATTTCCCAACCTAATCTAAATGTCAAAATCGTAGCTACACACGGTGGCATTACCGTGGGAGAGGATGGCGCTTCGCATCAAGCAATCGAAGACCTTGCTTTGTGCTGTGCTCTACCTAGTTTCACTGTTGTTGTTCCTGCTGATGCCATAGAAACTGCTAAGGCAATAAAAGCAGCGTCAATCAACCACGGACCTTTCTACGTCAGGCTGAGTCGCCCCAAGACACCGATCGTTTACCCGGAAAGGTATCACTTTACATTGGGTAAGGCAGTAACCATGAGACAAGGCACGGATGCGACTATTATAGCCGCGGGTATCATGGTCGCTAAGGCTCTCGACGCGTCAGATGTCTTGGCGAAGCAAGGTATAGATTGCCGTGTAATTAATATGCATACTCTCAAACCTCTTGATGAAGCAGTCATAATTAAAGCGGCCTCAGAGACCGGTGCAATTGTCGTTGCTGAAGAACACTTAGCCCAGGGTGGCCTAGGCAGCCGAGTCGCTCAGACAATAACCAGAGAGAAACCGGTACCTATGGAATTCATCAACCTTGATGACAGATATGCATGTTCAGGCAAAGCTGATGAATTGCTTCAAAGATATGGATTAACCGCCAGAGATGTTGAAGGGTCAGTGAAGGCAGTGGTCAAGAGAAAGTAATACTAACCAGTTCAGTTTTTAGAAAACTGAACTTTTTGTTAGAGCGCCGGGGGTTTGTGTATGAATAAGCGCTTTTTAATCACATTAACCTGTGCAATCATGCTTGGCCTACTTACCGTCTCTGGATCGAGTTGTATCAACTACATCGTTAGTCCCGAGAGTTCTGTTACAAGTTGGCTTCCTGCTACAGAGTCTGAATTCAATTCATACATCACACCTGAATGCCCATCGGTTAGTGACGCTCTGTATAATATTCTCGGTGATCCTCCTTACGAGCTATCTCAAGTGGGGTTCGATAACATACGAGACTGGGTTGCTGTCAATATAGACTATATATCTGATGAAAAGCGCTGGGGTAAAGACTATTGGCAAACACCCGCAGAAACCCTATCCTATCGAAGTGGGGATTGTGAGGACTTTTCTATTTTGTTGTGCACCCTTCTAAGGACCTACGGCATTGATGCTGAGTCTGTATATGTCGCCCTCGGCGTTGATGACGGGGAAGATGGACATGCTTTCTTATTAGAGAATTGGTATCATGATGGGGAGTGGCGAAGGGTCGAGTCTCAATCGCCTACTCAACTCTCTTCCTCGGATTCTTGGTTCGGGTTTTCCACCCCAGATTCCAGACTAGCTGAATATGATATTACGGCAGCATTTAATGACCTCTATTACAATGAGGATGAATCTTTTTCCGGGAGCGAAGGGCAAGCGAACGTTGGAATACTAACTAGGGTGATAACCATTGTGAACGATATTATCCAGCGATTGTCACTGATCACGGGCTACTTGTTTGGACTATTGTCTGGATGAGATCAGCAAAATATACAATAAATTAACAACAATACTTTGGCTTCGAAAAAGTTTCCAGTTTTCCCTTCAATGTCATCAGGTTCACCACGTCTTCCTTGTTGTATTCCAGCAACAATTCCAGCGCCTTTTTATCGCGGTGCAGCTGATATCTCCACCAAAGTACCACCGC
>JBFEMR010000049.1:0-5731 GCA_041551495.1 Dehalococcoidia bacterium | reverse complement strand
GCTCAAACAATCGGTGCGCTGCTCAGAGATAATCCCAGGGTGGTAGTGATATGCGCCGCTATGGTTGAAGGCAATAGCCTGTCCTCTCTGGCAACGGAGTTTCCTCAGCGAATCTACGATGTGGGTATTTCTGAGCAGCATGCAGTTACGTTAGCCGCCGGTCTGGCTACTCAGGGCTTCATACCTGTAGTAGCTATATATTCCACTTTCCTGCAGCGTGGTTTTGACCAGGTATTGCACGATGTCTGTCTCCCTGATCTGCCTGTTATTTTTGCTCTCGACCGCAGCGGCATTGTTGGAGAGGATGGCAAAACACATCAAGGGATATTCGATTTGTCCTATCTTGATTTGATGCCTAATATGATTGTTTGCGCACCTAAGGATGAGAACGAACTACAAGACCTGCTTTATACTGCTCTCAACACAGAACATCCCATGGCAATTCGCTATCCTCGCGGTCGGGGAGTGGGAGTTCCCCGGACCTCTGAGCTTCATCAGATTCCTATAGGCAAGGCTGAAATACTGAAAAACGGCGAAGATATAGTCGTAGTAGGCATCGGCTCTACAGTTGTACCTTCCCTGGAAGCCGCGGAACATTTGGCTCTTTGGGACATCGATGCCATGGTGATTAATGCCCGGTTCGCCAAACCTTTGGATAAAGAGCTTATTTTGGATGTAGCCAACCATACCAAAAAGATGGTCATAGTAGAAGAGAACGTTCTTAACGGAGGCTTTGGTGCTGCGGTACTGGAACTACTACAGAAGGCTGAAGTCCCGGATGTTAAAATAAAGCGATTAGGCATTCCCGACGAATTCGTGACCCACGGAAAGCAAGATTTTCTCCGCTCTCTTTACCATCTGGATGCCCCTGGAATAGCCACGGAATGTGCTGATTTCCTGGCTCGAATCCGAGCCAAGGCAGAAAAAGAGTCCCACTCCACTATACGTTAGGAAGGCATGACCACTGTATGACCACTCAATGAGTTGGCAAGTCCTTATTCTCGTGAACTATTCGCTTGAGTTCATAAAGCTTGGTGATTGCTTCTAAAGGAGACATTGAGTCGATTTCGAGTCGGCCAATTTCATCAACCAAGATGGAGTCTTGCGAGAAAAGAGGAATCTGAAGAGACGTTTTCTGGCGAGAGACCTTGCCTTTTTTAGAAGGATGGCCTTCCAGTTCATTTAAAACTTCCTGGGCTCGAGCGATTACGGATCTGGGCAAACCCGCCAGCTGAGCCACATGAATACCATAGCTTCTGTCAGTACCTCCCGGGACAATCCTGTGCAAGAAAATAACTTTATTTCCTTCCTCTGCCACTGCCACGTTAAAGTTCTTCACTCTGGGCAAGATATCAGCCAGATCCACCAGTTCATGATAATGGGTGGCAAAAAGTGTCTTCGCTCCGAGCTCGGGGTGGTTGTGGATAAACTCGGCTACCGCCCAGGCTATTGAAAGCCCGTCATATGTAGAGGTGCCTCGCCCAATTTCATCCAAGATGATAAAGGACCGGGGGGTAGCGTTATTCAGGATATTGGCTGCCTCAGTCATCTCTACCATAAAAGTGGATTGACCGGCAGCCAGGTCCTCCTGAGCACCAATGCGTGTGAAAATGCGGTCAACAATTCCAACATTCGCTGTATCGGCAGGTACAAAGCTTCCTATCTGGGCTAGAAGAATAATTAAGGCTACCTGCCTGAGATAAGTAGACTTTCCTGACATATTGGGGCCTGTTAGTATGATAAGTTGAGTATTTTCATTACATAGATAAGTGTCGTTAGGAACGAAACTATCACTGCCTATGCTCTGTTCCACAATAGGGTGGCGACCTCCCTTGATATCAATAATGTCATCATTGTTCAGAGTTGGCTTTATATAACCATGACGTGATGCCACTTCAGCCAAGCTGGAAAGTGCGTCTATCTGAGCTATGGCTCCGGCAGTGGCTAAAATTTGCCCCTCTACAGCACTTATCTGCTGGCAAATTTGACCGAAGATGGTGGCCTCCAGGTCAGCAATCTTTTCCTGAGCATTGAGAATCAGCGATTCATACTCCTTGAGTTCGGGGGTGAAGAACCTTTCTGCCTCTGCCAGAGTTTGCTTACGAATATAATCAGAAGGAACTAGGCTGAGATTAGCCCGGGATACCTCGATATAATAACCGAATACCCGGTTGTAGCCTACTTTCAGGGATTTAATACCTGTGCGCTGTCGTTCCCTTTGCTCCAGGCCAGCCAGATATTGTTTCGCCTGCTGAGAATTATGTCGGATATCATCCAGCTCGGGGGAGAAACCTTCTCTTATCACGCCACCTTGCTCCAAATCACCCGGCTCATCGGCGATAGCCCTGGCGATTAAGTCCACGATGTCAGGACAGGGCTTAAGTTCGGCGTTTAGCCAATTTAAAGTGTCCCCATCAGCCATTGCCTCTTTTAAGTCTGGCACCTTCTCTAAACTGGAGCGGAGTGCTAGTAATTCCCGGGGTATAACTCTGCCACTACTCACACGGTTAACTAGCCTCTCCAGATCGGCAATATCCGATAAAAGAAACGTAACTTTCTGACGAGCCAGGCTATCTTGATGAAACCAGGCAACCGCATTTTGTCGCTCATTCAATATGGTGAGGTCTAGAAGGGGATGCCCCAGCCAATTCCTGAGCAGCCTACCGCCCATGGCTGTCTTGCTCAGGTCAATGACAGAAAGGAGGGAGTGTCCGGTTTCTCCCCACCTACCCCCCTGAAAGAGTTCCAGATTGCGGATTGTCTGACCGTCGAGAGTCATAAAGGAATCTGTAGAGTAAGTAGCAAGTTTGCTAAGATGGGGCAGGGTTTCCTTCTGTGTTTCCTTGACATAATGTATTAATGCGCCGGCAGCCTTTATAGCCAAAGGCAAGCGGGCACACCCGTATCCTTCTAAGGTAGCCGAATCGAAATGTTCTAGCAAAGCTTTCCGGGCGATTTCCAGTTCAAACCAGTAGTCATCAAGCCGACTTGTGGGCAACGGTAGATGAGCATAATCGTCAGTACCTTCGGGAATAAGGACTTCGCTGGGTTGAAGTCGCTCCAATTCAGGCATGAAACTTTTAGCAGGGAGCTGAGTGGTAGCAAACTCACTTGTGCTTATATCAACATATGCGATTCCCGCCTGCTCACCTTCGATGACCAAACTAGCGAGGTAGTTATTGCTCTTGCTCTCAAGTAGATTGGGCTCGACCACTGTTCCCGGCGTCACCACTCGAATGACGTCTCTCTCCACCAGTCCCTTACCCGGCGGCGTAAGTTGCTCGCAAATAGCTACTTTATGACCTCTGTTGATAAGCTTGGCTAGATAGTTATCCAGGGCATGGTGCGGTATCCCTGCCATGGGCACCCTCTGCCCCTTGCCCATCTCCCGGGAGGTCAGGACTACGTCCAACTCTCGCGAAGCGACCTTGGCATCTTCATCGAAGGTCTCATAGAAGTCCCCCAGGCGGAAGAACACAATAGCCTCGGGATACTTCTGCTTGACCCTGAGATACTGCTTCCTAAGAGGTGTTATGGCCATCCAAGTTATTTTACTATAAAGACCTCATTGAAATGAATTATCTTGCCTGTTATGATATTTTGCCAAATAATTTCCTATGAAAGAACAAATTGGCATCCATATTGAGGAAAAATTCAGGGGGATGGTGGATGGTGGTTTGGTTAAAAGGATAGCCCGGCAAGTCCTTAAGACTGAAGGGGTGGCTCCTCCTTATGAAGTAAGCTTAGTTTTCACCGATTCTGAGACGGTGAGACAACTTAACCGAGACTATCGGGGAGTGGATAAGCCTACTGATGTACTTGCTTTCCACATGCTTCCCCAAAAGGGAAATGATTCTTCCTTCGCACTTCCTCCCGATGGGGTCACTCGCTTAGGAGAGGTAATCATCTCATATCCTCAAGCGGTGGAACAAGCCAGAGAGCAAGGGCATTCACCCGAACGAGAACTGGCTTTGCTTATTATCCACGGGATACTTCACCTGTTAAACTACGATCATGAAGGGCCAGAGGAAGAAAGTGAGATGAGGAAAAAGGAAAAAGAACTTTTGGAAAAGTGTTCGCCGGATTAGTGGTATAATATAAATGCGGAATGGGCTGCGGATGCCAAATATTTCACTCATTCAATGACTGGTATTCCATCGTCATTTAGCGCAGGCACAAGCGGGAGTTAAGTCGGGTCTTTAACATTTAAAAACTGCGTAGAGGAGGTAAAAGATGGCTAAATTCGTAATGCTGACAACTCTTACAGATGAGGGCAGAAAGACTATCAGTGAAAATCCCGGAAGAATCAAAGAGGTCAATCAAGAAGTAGAAGCAATGGGGGCGAAGATTCTTGCCCAGTATGCTGTGCTGGGTCCCTACGATTTCATAAACATTATGGAAGCTCCCAGCAACGAGGCAGTGTCCAAAGTGGCGATAGCATTGGGTTCAAGGGGTACGCTTCAAACTTTGACCCTAGCCGCCATGGATATTGATGCTTTCATTGCCAGCCTCAAGAAATAGAGATAACGCTCGGTTACCCGCTTGTGCCATCAATTTTTTACTGATTAAAGTCTTGTATTAAAGCACTGCTGACATAAGCGTAAAAACATAAAACTGCAAAACTGCTCGGCTATTAAAGTTCAGGCTTTACGGATAGTTGAGAACTATAGTTTGTGTACCACTGGGTAGAGACGATGCAGTAATAGAGAGCTTGGGCTTTGTTTCTAGATCCCGAATTCTCATTTTATCCAGGAATTTGTCAATAGGACTGAGGTCACCGGTAAATGCCTCTGTTTTATAATGCATGGGAATAACAATATTAGACTCTAATTGCCTTACTATTTCAGCAGCCGTGTCAACGGGCATAGTAGAAACCTCACCGACCGGTAAAAATAGGATATCAATATCTCCTATCTCTTCTATTAAATTTGGATTAAGAGGATGCCCCAAATCACCCAAATGACATAAAGTTATACCATCCATTTCTATAATATAAATCGTATTCTTACCTCGTAGACTACCCTTTCTATCATCATGAAAAGTGGCTACGCCTGTAATAAAAGTCCCTCCTATTTCATACTCACCGGGGCTTTCTATTAGATTGGGTTCATTGGTAACACCGGCGGTATAATTATGACCAGCATGGAAATGGCTAACTGTCACTATGTCAGCCTCGGGTTCACCCAGCCGGTAGCCGAAATCAGGATGATATGGGTCTGTAATAATGGTTTTATCTTTTCCTCTAATAAGAAAACAGGAATGTCCTAGCCAGGTAATATCCATCGACGTTTAAAGGATAACCCTTTTTTTTAGCTTTGTCTATAGCAATACGACTCTATTAGCCAGAAAATTTATCAACTTCACCGGTGCGATTATCTTTTTCTATGCTGCTAACCAGAAGCATCATTCCTTCTATGCCCACAACGGAAATTTCCTCGCCGGCATCTATATTTGAATTAGACGAAGCCCGCCACAATTCACCGTTAACACGAACGTAACCTGTAGGGGAAATCGGGGTTGCTGCTCGACCTCGACTACCAATGTCCAGCGAAATTATCGGCTTCTTAGTCAGCGCTTTCTTGCCAAGCCGGTAATTTATATAATTATATGTCCCGAGGGCAATCATCATAAGTATGAGCCCCCAGATAGGGATATTTATGGCAGCCCTTGGCAGCAGCCAGAGCACGACTGCCACAAGGGCTGCCTGTTCAAGCAAGCTTGTTGTAATAGC
>JBFEMR010000048.1:0-5743 GCA_041551495.1 Dehalococcoidia bacterium | reverse complement strand
GAGAAGAGTCTATAAATTGGTTTCACAAGATAGAGCTGATTCAGGTAAACAGGTTAAACAAGAACGCGATATAGGGCAGTTGATTAAACGCCTGGACATGCTGGATGATAGGCTGGATAATATGGATTCTATAGTAACATCAGTTATAGAAAGAGTGATGGGAAGACCTCTTGTTATGGAAATAAACTGCCCTAATTGCGGTCAAACTGTACAGGTTCATATAACCAGCGGAGTAAGGATGCGGGGTAAAGAATAGTCACGATAGGCATTGTATTTTTATCGTTTTTTATTTCTAAGCCCCTGGATGGTAAATAAGCCTCCATTTCCGTCGAGTAATCAAAGGTTTGTTCTGTTTAGCTATGTTTGCTACAATTATCGAATGGGCGGTTAGCTCAGTGGTTAGAGCGCTGCGTTGACATCGCAGAGGTCACTGGTTCAAGTCCAGTACTGCCCATTTTTTGATGTATTATATTTGATTTATAGATTTATAATGGAAAATTCGGGATGAAACCAGAAACAAAGGATACGCAACTGGAACGGATGCGTCACTCGGCAGCCCACATTATGGCTGAGGCTGTGCAATGTCTTTTCTCTGAGGTTAAATTTGGCATCGGCCCAACCATTGAGAATGGTTTCTATTATGACTTTGAGCTGTCACGTCCATTAACGCCGGAAGACCTGCCCATAATAGAAAGCAAGATGGGGGAGATTATTAGTCAGAATGTACCGTTTGTTACAGAGGAAATGAGTAAGGATGAAGCCTGTAAGCTCTTTGCCACACAGCCATATAAATTGGAGCTTATTAACGAGATCTCCGACACTGCTGTAACTATCTATAAACAAGGTTCGTTCACTGATTTATGTCGTGGCCCCCACCTAACCTCCACGGGTGAGGTAAAAGCATTTAAACTTACGCATATAGCTGGAGCATACTGGCGTGGCGATGAGAAAAGACCCATGCTGCAAAGAGTTTATGGTGTGGCTTTTGAGAACCGGGAGAATCTTGACAACTATTTATTATTGCAGGCCGAAGCTGCTAAACGCGACCATAGGAAGTTGGGTAAAGAACTCGACCTCTTCAGTACCCACGAAGAAATTGGTCCTGGTTTAATCTGCTGGCATCCCAAAGGTGCCTTGATACGACAGATCATCGAAGATTTTTGGAGAACGGAGCACAGCAAACGAGGCTATGACATCGTTTACACTCCTCACATTGCCAAGCTAGATTTATGGAAGACTAGCGGGCACCTGGAATTCTATCGGGATTACCTATTCCCAGCAATGGAAATTGAGGGGCAACAGTATATGCTCAGGCCAATGAATTGCTTGGGCCATATTTTAATTTATAAAAGCCAGTTGCATAGTTATCGTAATTTACCTTTGAGATATGCCGAATTAGGCACAGTGTATAGATATGAACGAACCGGTGTATTGTATGGTCTTGCCAGGGTTAGAGGATTTACTCAAGATGACGCTCACATTTTTTGCAGACCTGACCAGGTTGAAGAAGAACTCATGGGAGTTTTGAACTTGGTACAATTTATGATGTCTAGTTTCGGCTTTGGTGAATACGAGTTATTGTTATCGACGCGCCCTGAGAAATATGCTGGCACAGTATCAATGTGGGAGGAGGCAACGGGATCCTTGAAAAGCGTCCTTGAAAAACTTGGTTTGCGTTACGAAGTGGATCCTGGAGAAGGAGTTTTCTATGGACCTAAAATCGATATTAAACTCAGGGATGCCGTAGGCCACGTTTGGCAAGGTCCTACCATTCAAGTTGATTTCAATTTGCCACAACGCTTTGATGTCTGTTATATTGGTGAGGATGGCTTAGAGCATAATGTGGTGATGATCCATCGAACAGTTTTAGGTAGTATGGAGCGTTTCTTAGCTTGCCTCACGGAGCACTATGGTGGTGCTTTCCCTGTATGGTTATCACCAGTTCAAGCAATAATAATCCCCATCGCGGATCGCCATGTTGACTACGCACGTAAGATAGAGGATGATTTTAGGGATGTAGGTATCCGGGTTCGGATTGACGACCGCTCTGAGAGGATGAATTTAAAAATAAGGGAAGCTCAACTGGAGAAGGTTCCATATATGCTCATAATAGGAGATAAGGAGATGGATTCGTCCAGCGCATCACTTCGCTTGAAGAGTGGCAAGGACCTGGGTTTAGAAACTCTAGTAGAAGTTAAAAGTAGAATAAAAACAGCTATAGAGGCTAAGTCTTAAATACTGTTCCAGGGGGTAGAACTAGCATAGTTAAAGAATTATTAACTAATAGAAGAATCAGAGCCAGGGAAGTTCGTCTCATAGGGGAAGATGGGGAACAGTTGGGCGTAGTGCCTGTGCAGAAAGCGCTACAAATCGCTTATGAGCGTGGCCTTGATTTGGTGCAAGTAGCATCAACAATGAGTCCGCCAGTATGCCGACTTCTTGATTATGGCAAATATAAGTATGAGCAAACTAAAAAAGAACGAAAGGCGAAGAGAGGTCAAAGAGTTGGCTTACTCAAGGAAGTCCGTTTAAGACCCAAGATAGAAGAGCATGATTTACAGGCAAAAATCAAGACCACAAAGAAGTTATTGGAGGAAGGTAATAAGGTACGATTGTTTCTAAGATTTAGAGGACGTGAAGTTATTTATCCCGAACTAGGTTGGAATGTGCTACGTAAAGTAGCTGAAGCCTTGAAGGAATTAGCAGTGGTAAGTAGCTCTGTTAATGAAGAGAGAACTATAGCCTTGGTCTTATCCCCAATTTCCCAGAAGAAATATAAGGAGACAGTAACAGATGCCAAAACTGAAAACTCATAAAGGGGCAGAGAGTCGTTTTCATGTAACAGGCAGCGGCAAGCTGATGCGCACTAAATGCGGCAAGAGCCATTTCAGGCGCAAAAAGGCTCAAAGGACTAAGCGCCTCTACGATGAAACGATACCTGTTTCCCCGGTGGATAAAAAAAGGGTAAGAAGGCTTTTGCCCTACAAATAGTAGAAGCGAAGAAAAGTAGTTTATTTTTTGTTTCCAAGGAGAAAGAGAGAATACTTAAAACATTAAAGGAGGAAGGACTTGCCACGAGCCAGGAGTGGAAAAGTAACCCACAGACGACATAAAAAAGTACTTCAGCTGACTAAGGGGCATCGAGCAGCAAGACACAAGCTTTATCGGACAGCTCATGAGTCAATGCTTCATGCCTTGGCTTATTCCTATCGTCATCGCCGTGAGCGGAAGGGGGACTTCAGAAAGCTATGGATTACCCGTATTAATGCTGCTGCACGTGCCAAAGGACTTACTTATAGTCAGTTTATAGCCGGATTAAAAAAATCAAATGTAGAAATCGACCGCAAGATGTTAGCTGAAATGGCAGTTAAAGATCCTGACGGTTTTGCTACATTAGTAGCTTCGATAACTGAGAGTTAATAACCCCCCTTGTAATGATATTGTGCCTGAAAATTCCAGGAATTTTAGCAGGGGAGAATCCTGCTTGTTAATCAATGCTGGAACAACTCAAAAACCTTCATACGCAAGCTCTCGATGAATTAAACAAAGTTGATAATCCTCGGGAGCTGGAGCTGTGGCGTGTCCGCCACCTGGGTAAGAAAAGTAATTTAACGAAAGTTCTACGTTCATTGGCTGCCTTGCCATTGGAAGAACGGCGAAGGAAGGGTACTCAAGCTAACGAAATCAAGAACGCTTTAGAGTTAAGCCTGGAAGAGAAGGGGAAATTACTACAGGAAGCCCTTTTTGACTTTCCTTTGGAATCCCAAAGATTAGATGTTACCTTACCTGGTCGACCTGTCCCGACAGGGCGACTTCACCCCACCACTCAAATACTTAATGAAATTTGCGATATTTTCAAAAATATGGGCTTCCAGGTAATTGAGGGACCCGACGTGGAATGGGATTACTACAACTTTGAAGCGTTAAATATTCCTCAACATCATCCGGCGCGAGACATGTTTGCTACCTTATGGATAGACGCAGGTAAGGGAGGGAAGGCTAGACTTCTACGCACGCACACTTCGCCAATGCAGATTAGATTGATGGAGAGCGAACGTCCTCCGATACGAGCCATAGTTCCCGGGCGAGTTTATAGGTATGAAGCAACAGATGCTACTCACGAATCTATGTTTTATCAAGTTGAGGGGCTAGCCGTGGATAAGGGCATCACCATGAGTGATCTAAAAGGTACTTTGTTTGACTTTTGTCACTGCCTGTTTGGAGAAGAAAGAAAGGTACGGTTTCGTTGCGATTACTTTCCTTTTGTGGAGCCTGGGGTGGAGGTAGCCATCGAATGTTCAGCTTGTAGTGGGTCTGGCTGCCGTCTGTGTAGTTACAGCGGCTGGCTTGAAATATTAGGGGCAGGGATGGTCCATCCGGATGTACTGTCCCGAGTGAATATCGACCCAAAACTCTACAGCGGTTTTGCCTTTGGGTTAGGAGTCGAGCGTACACCTATGTTACGCTATGGTATTGACGACATCCGCCTCTTTTATAGTAATGACCTCAGATTTTTAAGGCAGTTCTAAATTTTAAGGTGATAATATGAAAATCTCCCTTAAATGGCTTAAGGATTATATTGACATCAAACTCACTCCGCACGAACTGGCCGAACGGTTAACCATGGCTGGCCTGGAAATGAAAGGTATACAGACTATGGGTGGGACTTGGGATAATGTAGTGATAGGGGAAGTGATAGTATTAAATCCTCATCCTAATGCTGACCGGCTTAAACTAGCTACAGTTAATCTCGGCACGGAGCACGTTACTACGGTTTGCGGTGCCCCTAATATCGAACTTGGGCAAAAAGTGGCTTTTGCCCGTGTGGGAGCCGGGCTTATAGATTCTCACACCGAAAAAACTACAGTACTAAAACCGGTAAAAATTCGTGGTGTAGCTTCAGAAGGCATGGTTTGCTCAGAGAAAGAATTAGGGATTTCTGATAGTCATGAAGGCATTTTGGTACTGTCATCCGAAGCCCCTATCGGTACACCTCTCAGTGATTTTCTGGGCGATGTGATTTTTGATTTAGATGTGACACCTAATCGCCCGGATTGTCTATCAATAATTGGCATTGCCCGAGAGATTTCTGCTTTGACTAACGAACCACTCCGTTTATTACCGATTCATTACGAAGAATTAGAAAACTCAATAAACTCATTCGCATCTGTTGACATAGCGGACTCAGACTTGTGCCCCAGATATTGTGCAAGTTTAATCACTGGAATAAAAATAGCTTCCTCCCCAAGCTGGCTGCAGCAACGTCTAAATAGCTATGGCATGCGCCCTATTAACAATGTAGTTGATATTACGAATTATGTGATGCTGGAATATGGTCAGCCTCTGCATGCCTTTGATTATCACAAGCTTAGAGGCGGACGAATTATCGTCCGCAGGACCATCGATGATGAGGCCATAACCACCCTTGATGGTTCAAAGCGTGCTCTTAATCCAGACATATTAGTTATTGCAGATAGAGAAGAAGCTGTCGCTGTTGCTGGAATAATGGGTGGTCTGGATTCCGAAGTCACGGACCAAACTGACACTATTCTCCTGGAGTCGGCGAATTTTAATCAGGCTGCCATTCGTCGAGGCTGTAGCCATCTTCAAGTTCAAAGCGAGGCCTCGATTCGCTTTGACAAAGGGCTTAATAGCGAGCTTCCGCTGATACCGTTAAAACGGGCAACTCAACTGTTACTGGAGCTGGCTGGCGGCAGAGCAGCCAGGGGCATAATTGATATTT
>JBFEMR010000047.1:0-5744 GCA_041551495.1 Dehalococcoidia bacterium | reverse complement strand
GGTAAGTCAAGGCTGTCTCATAGCGGTGATGGCCATCAGCAATGTAAAGAGGCTGAGTGGATAGAAGCTGATTTAATTCGTGCTTTATTTCCGGCTCGGTTATCGCCCACAAAGTATGTGCTTCGTTAGAGTCGGGGAGATTGCTTTGCTTCGTGTGCAATGACACTAATGGTTTTTCCTGTGTTATACCGGATAATATCGGAGCAATTTTTTGCCGGGAATCATGGTAAAGAGAGAGTAATGGACTGAAAGTGGCTCGACAGGCTCGCATCAATTGCAGACGGTCGCCTTTCGCTTTGGGGAAAGTTTCTTCGTGAGGATATACACCGCTGCCCCAGGGTTCAAGCTTAACACGAGCTATTAGGCCACGCCTAGTCTTCTTTTCTCCTGAATACTCAAAATGATGGTCATGCAAGTAGAAACTGGTTATACTGTCAAGTTGAAGAATTTCTTGCTTCAACCACTGTTGAAAGGTAGTAGCTGCTCTCTGATAGCGATCTGCTGTTGTTTCTTGGCTTGCAGCCGGGAATTCCAGGCGAATAGCATTATGACTACTTTCTTCGTAGTACCCTTTTTGCTGTTCAGGGGTGATAACATCGTATGGCGGGCAGACCACTTGAGCCAGGTCGCCAGCTGTATTTTCGTTATAGCGTATACCTCGAAATGGAGAGATTTCCATGCTAAAGAATAATGGCGGCAATCTTTACCACCATAATGTAAAAACCTCTAACGACTTCTTAGTTTAGAGGGTAGTAAGCAATTCTGTAACTATATCGCTTACCTCTTTGCCATCAGCTTTGCCTTTGAGTTGAGGCATAAGCTGAGACATGACCTTGCCTTTGTCGCTCAGTCCGTGAGCTCCGACCGTATCAATCACCTGTTGTGCTGTTGCTATGATCTCCTCCCGACTCATTTGCTCAGGAAGATAGCTCATGAGGATCGCCAGTTCTGCTTCTTCCTGTGCCACCAAGTCACTTCGATTCCCCTGCTTAAAGGCTTCGATGCTCTCCCGACGACGTTTTACTTCCCTGGCTATAACATCCAGCACTTTGTTATCGTCAGCTGGCTTTTGTTGCGCAATTTCAGCATTCTTTATTTCAGATAGTAGTAACCTTAATGTGCCGACCTCTACTTTCCGTTGCTGCTTAAGCGCTCTTTTTAGAGCTTCCTTAATATTGTCCTTGAACGTCATCTTTTGGCTACCATCTCCATACGGAAAATTCGTTTCATTGTTCTTAACGAGACCCCAAAGATGCCAATGAATAAATCTAAGGCTATCTGAATGAAGTTCTTCAGGGGTAATTATCTGGAACTTTTCCGCCTTTTCGCTGCCGCTTTCTTTCTTCTCTCTTCACTGGGTTTTTCAAAATGCTTGCGGCGGCGAACTTCAGCTAAAATACGGTCCTGCTGCACTTGTCTATTAAACCTGCGCAGCAGGGCTTCGAAACTCTCACCTGAACCAAGCTTTACATCGGCCATATTAAAACAATGTATTTTACCCCAGTCGTTAAAGTGTGTCAATCGGGGAAAGATAATATTATTTTTGACAAATAGTAGCGAAGCGTGCTAAGAATATACCATGCAGGGAGAACATATGACAGAGGACAAGGTAGTGCAGGAAAAAAAACCCAAGTTTGATTCGGTGATTAGGTCTCTGGCAAAGAGGGGGTTCTTTATTTTTGTAAAGGCTGTAGATAAATATGCACCAGACAGACTGCTGCTCTTCGGCCTCAATTTTCTGGATAAGCGTGTCCCAAATAGATTGATTTCCTTTGCAATTAGGGTAGTCGAGAAAGTAGCTTCCAATAGGTTGCGATCTTTTGTTATCAATATCGCTGATGAGTATGTTCCCGACGAAGTAGCGAATTCCAGAAAGGTCTGCGCTGTCATTGCTGGTGTAGGTAAGTATATTCCGGACGAATTAATTCCCCCTGAGTCGACAGGAAAGTGGGATAACCTTAGAACGAAATTCCATATTCCGAGATTAATATCGAGCAGGCAAAAGTAAACCTGCGCAGTGGACACAATTAATTTCGTCGTGGATTCTCACGATGCTTGTGAAGGAAAAGTAGAGTACTGAATGCGATATAAAAAAGTTTGTGTTGAGTCTTTCGGTTATGAGCTACCTGAAACTATCGTCACATCTTTGAGCCTGGAGGAAAGACTGGCGCCGGTATACAAAAAATTAAATCTGCGTTACGGACGCCTGGAAATGATGACTGGTATTCATGAACGACGATTGTGGAACGACGAAGTCACACCAAGTCAGGCCAGTATAAAAGCAGCAGAAAAAGCGATTAGCAAATCTGGAGTCAAAAAGGAGGATATCGGATGCCTCCTCCATACCTCGGTATCCCGTGATTTCCTGGAGCCGGCAACTGCTACGGTAGTCCATGACTCATTAGGTCTCCCATCCACGGCTACCATTTTTGACATCTCCAATGCCTGCCTCGGTTTCATCAACGGAATGGTAACCTTAGCCAACATGATTGAGTTGGGGCAGGTGAAAGCAGGAATTGTGGTTGGCTGTGAAAGCAGCAAACGAGTTATCGATGCGATAATCGATAAGATTTTAAAAGACCCGAACATCACCAAGGAAAAGATCAAAATGGCTTTTGCCACTCTGACTCTGGGTTCGGGAGCAGCCGCAGCGGTACTGACTCACTCCTCCTTATCGCGAGACGGGCATATGCTTCTTGGGGGGGTAACGCGAGCAGCCTCACAGCACAATGATCTTTGTCGTATAAATGAAGATACATGCTTCGTTGGTTCGAGCATTGTACCTGACATGTACACAAACTCTACTGAGCTCCTCAAGAATGGAGCAAGACTGGCACCGGATACATGGACAGCTGTAAAACAAGAACTGGAGTGGACGGACCCGGACGTGGATAGGTTTTTTACTCATCAGGTTAGTGCCGTGCACAGCAGGTTATTATTCAAGACCCTGGGACTAAATAAGGAGAAAGACTTTTCCACGGTAGAGTATCTAGGGAACATAGGGTCGGTTTCACTGCCCATTACCATGGCTATCGGGATTGACCAAGGTTGCCTTAACTCCGGCGATAAAATTGCCATGATGGGGATTGGCAGCGGTATAGTCTGTCTTATGCTGGGTCTAGAATGGTAGAGAAAATAGCCCCAGCAACATGAAGTCAGATGAATACTCCTTAGTAACGAGGCAACTTGATTTCTTCAAGCTGCTCTAATACAAATATTTTTAATGTAAGTTATATCCCATGATGACAAGTAAACCTAACAAAGCACGAATTGTAATCACCGGTATCGGCCTGACGGCACCAAACGGAAATAATCTGACGGAATTTCGAGAAAGTCTACTTACTGGCAAATCCGGGGTTCAAAAATTCAACGTTCGTTACATGGGTGAAGTATTGGCTGGTGTATGCAACTTTGACCCACTGAGGTATCAAAAAAAGAAGGAATTGCGTCGGGGAACCAGGGCGGGCTCTGTTGCTATTTACTGTGCTCACGAGGCAATTAATGATGCTAAACTAGACCTTGCCTGCCTTGATAAATCCAGGATTGGCGTTTATATAGGGATTACTGAACATGGTAACGTGGATACGGAAAAACAAATATACGAAATTAAGCAATTCGATTATGATACAACATTCGTTTCACACCATTACAACCCGAGAATAGTGGCGAACAATCCAGCCGGTGAAGTAACACTGAATACGGGAATTACTGGACCGCATTACACGTTAGGGGCCGCTTGCGCCGGCGGTAACATTGGACTTATACAAGGCTTTCAAATGTTACTGCTGGGTGAAGTTGATTTAGCTCTAGCTGGTGGGGTTTCAGAAACTATTCATGCCTTCGGTGCTTATGCCAGTTTCAGGAGCGAAGGCGCTTTGGCTTCTCATGCGGAACCTGAAAAGGCTTGCCGCCCCTTTGATAAAGACCGTAACGGTGTTGTCGTATCAGAAGGAGGATGTATCTATGTTGTGGAAAGACTGGGTGATGCATTGAAACGAGGAGCCAGGATTTACGGTGAAATAGTAGGATATGCTGTCAACTCAGATGCCTTTGATTTCGTACTTCCAAACTCACAGAGGCAAGCGGAGTGCATTAAACTAGCTCTTGATAAAGCCGGCATATCTCCGGGAGATATCGATATCATCAATACACATGCGACTGGAACTCGAGAAGGGGATGCCGCGGAGTGCCAGGCGATAAGAGAAATTTTTGGTAACTATGTCAATGTATATATAAACAACACCAAGAGTTTTATTGGTCATACTATGGGAGCGGCTGCCGCGCTAGAACTAGCAGGGAATTTGCCTTCCTTTGAAGACCACATCATTCATCCGACGATTAATGTGGATCAGCTAGATCCTGAATGTTCTTTTAAAAACCTTGTTATTAATGAGCCTAGAAAGGTTGACAAGGTCAACTATATATTGAATAATTCCTTTGGAATGCTAGGTATCAATTCAGTCGTCATCATAAAAAGGTTTGAATAATAAACTTGGAAACGCTATTTTCAAATAAACAAATGGGGGGTATATGACCAGGCAAGAAATTAAATCCGTCCTTATGGAAATTGTTGCTGAAATTATACCGGATGAGGACCTGACCAGCCTTAAGGACGATATCCCGATACGAGAACAAGTTGAATTGGACTCAATGGATTTCTTAGACATTATTATGGAGCTACGCAAACGTTACGGTATCGAAGTTCCTGAGGATGACTATACACAATTAGCCACGATAGAAAGCTCGGTAGCTTATCTAGAGCCGCGAATGAGAGACCTTTAATCGGTAGTGTTGATAGGCCAGAAGCACAAATTATTATCGCATTTTCCCCGAGAACTAAAGGTTCAGGTTAACTCTTATTTTTGAAAAAGAGCCGGATTATGGATTACGATGTTCTAATTATCGGTGCAGGCATGTCCGGCCTCGCTGCAGGCATTAGATTGGCTTACTATGATAAAAGGGTTTGCATCGTGGAGAAACATTATCGTGTTGGGGGCCTTAATTCCTTTTATAACCGTGGGAAACGTAAATTCGATGTTGGCCTTCATGCTATGACCAACTATGTTCCCAAGGATGTTAAGTTAACGCCACTACCAAAACTGCTCCGGCAGCTCAGGTTAAAACGGGAAGATTTCGCTCTTTGTCCACAACGGATGTCTGCAATTAAATTCCCCGATAAAACCCTCAGATTTAATAACGACCTCGAATTCTTTACCCAGAACGTGGTTGATAATTTTCCAGCGCAGGCTGACAATTTCCAGAAACTGCTTAAGGTTATTTTCGAATATGACGAACTGAACTTGTATGCCAGACCAATTTCGGCTCGTGAAGTTGTTGGCTCCATTATTTCTGACCCACTCCTTATCGATATGGTTTTTTGTCCGCTTATGTTTTATGGAAATGCTCAAGAAGATGATATAGAGTTCGGACAGTTTGCCATTATGTTTAAGGGTATCTATTGTGAAGGTTTTGCCAGACCTCAAGCTGGGGTGCGTCAGATCCTCGATGTGCTGGTGAGAAAATATATGGGTTGCGGCGGTGAATTAAAAACGAGGTGCACAGTAACAAGTATTCAAGCTGAAAATGGTAGAGTTGAATCTATACTGCTCGATAACGGTGAAATGCTCACAGCCGATAAGATACTATCATCCGCTGGATACGTTGAAACCATGAAGCTCTTGTCCAACTATGATCCGACGGGGATAGAGGATAAAGCAGGACAACTCTCCATGGTAGAATTTATT
>JBFEMR010000046.1:0-5801 GCA_041551495.1 Dehalococcoidia bacterium | reverse complement strand
GCGTTAAAGGCAAATAGTGATGACCAGTTTGATAGCTCTAAACTTCGCTACCATAGAGTAATTATAATGACCGATGCCGATGTTGACGGCGCCCATATTCGTACTTTGCTCCTCACCTTCTTTTTCCGCCACATGGCAGAATTAATTAACCAAGGCTATCTCTACATTGCACAACCGCCCCTTTACCGCCTCAAGTCCGGTAAACAGCACTTCTGGCTTTACTCTGAACAGGAAAAGGAAGAAAGGCTTAGAGAACTGAAACAAGATAAATTAGAGATTCAACGATACAAAGGACTCGGAGAGATGACTCCTGAGCAACTTTGGGAGACAACCATGAATCCTGCTAATAGAACCCTGCTCAAAGTACAAGTAGAGGATGCCATAGCCGCCGACGAGGCTTTTCGTATGCTGATGGGCGACGAAGTTTTGCCCCGCAAAAGATTCATCATGGCCCATGCTCAAAGCGTAAAGAACCTCGACATTTAGTTGTTTGACCTCGCGAACACAATTGATTATGCGATGTGAGATAATTAATAGAACAATCTTTACGGCGGTACATCTAAACTAATGCCGCGTGGGTGAACCCTATTTGTTAATTATCCCGCAGATACAAGATATATCTTTTGTTCACTTATATATTTTTCGACACCGGCGGGCACCAGATAACGAATGGGGAGTCCCTGGGCTACGCGCTGGCGAATTCCTGAGGAGCTAATCCCGATTACAGGCATATCGAGTTGAACAACTTTGCCCAGCAGCCCTGGTATCTCTGTTTCTAGGTGTTGTAAATCTTTTGAACCCAATCTGGGCGCAACCACCAGCCGGCATAATTGGACTAACTTCTTCGGCTCTTTCCACGAAGGTAATTCAGCCAAGGTATCACGTCCGAGAATGAAGAAAAGACCCACTTCACTACCCAGCTGCTCTCTCAGCATCATCACAGTATCCACGGTGTAAGAAGGACCGGGGCGCTCAGCTTCGATAGTACAAAGCTTAAAATGAGGGTTATCAGCTATCGCGCGGCGCACCATCTCTACCCTTTGGTCTGACCGTGTAATATTACGGTCTGGCTTAAGCAAGGGCTGCCCGGCTGGTACGAAAAGAACCTCATTAAACCCCAGCTTTATTCTGGCTTCCTCAGCGACAACAAGGTGACCTATATGGATAGGATCGAAAGTACCACCAAGAATGCCTATATTCACTTCTTTATTTTCTCGGTTTTGGACGGAATACTGCGATTGTTGCCTGCGAAGTTGTTTCCCGTTCTCCGCTTGCCTGGATCACCACTTCCATGGCTTTCCTCATCAATTCTAACACAGCTTGTCCGCTAAGTGCAGAGATATAAAAGACAGGCACCCTTAGCTTGGCAAAGGTCCGCTTCAGTGCGGGCAAATGAGCCTGAACTTCAGGCAAATCCATTTTGTTTACCGCCACAATTCTTGGCTTGTATGATAGGTTTTTGTATAACTTTATCTCTTCATCCAATACACTGAGGTCATCGAGAACAGCCGACGAACTGCCATCTAATAAGTAAATAAGCAGCCTGGTTCTTTCTGCATGGCGTAAAAACTCGTTTCCCAATCCTTTGCCAAGATATGCACCTTCCACAAGACCTGGAATCTCAGCAACAATAAAGTCTCTCCTGGTATCTGGTATCACTCCCAGAATTGGATGCCGGGTGGTAAAGGGATAATCGGCAATTTCCGGTTTTGCCCTCGATATCTTAGATAGTAGAGTGGATTTTCCCGAGTTAGGATGACCAACAATACAGATATCCGTAATAAGTTTTACTTCGAGGATAATAAGACGCTCTTCCCCTGATTCACCCTTGCTGGCTATCTCAGGAGCTTGATTTGCCGCTGTTGCAAAACGAGCATTGCCTAATCCGCCACGACCCCCCTTAACTACCATAACCTTCTGCTCGTGCGCCTTCAAGTCTGCCAGGAGTGTCTCTTCCCCCGAATCAGCTTTGATGAAAACCATTGTTCCTACAGGTACTGAAATATCTAAATCCCCGCCTTGCTTACCACGCTTACGCCAACCGCTTCCTTGGCGACCACTTCCAGCTACAAATTCTTTCTTCCTGACTAATAAACTCAAATCAACCACGTTGGGACTAGCCACTACAAACACCTTCCCACCGTACCCCCCATCTCCTCCATCCGGACCACCAAAAGGAGCATACTTCTCCCTCCGAAAACTCACACATCCATCACCTCCACATCCACCCCTCACAAGAATTTCTTTCTTATAAATCATAATTCAAAAATGAGTATAGTAGTATTAATAGATAATTACTAATTATTATAAACAACTTTTTTATCAAACGGATGAGTAGGGGAGGAATTCAGAACTTGGGAAACGGTATAGCGGCGATAATTAACAATCTTTCCACAGATTAATAGTTATTCCGCACAACTTGGTGTGCTGCCCTCTAACCTTTAGGTGGGCTAATTTTGAGCTTGATTTCAGAGATCTGGTTAGCCAGGTTGGGGTTGGTGCTCAATGCACTGGCTAATTTTTCGTAACCGTGAAGGATTGTGGCGTGATTCCTACCACCTAATTCTTTGCCGATTTCGGTTAGAGAGCAATTATACCCTTCGCGCATAAGATAAATGGCCACGCCTCGTGCCAGGGCTGTTTTTCTGTCTCTTCTTTTTGATATTAGCTCTTCAGTTGAAAGGTCGTAGCGATCAGCTACCGTCCGTAAGAGTAACTTTATGTCTTGTTTACGGTATGTGCTTGTTAATAATTTGTTAATTGTTTCAGGGGTGACCCTGGTTCCACTTAATTGAGCCTGGGCCGTTAGGTACACCAAAGCACCTTCAAGTTGTCTGACATTATCGCATACTTTCTTCGCTATAACTTGCAGCACCCCTTCTAGGTCCGATGTCGTGGTTGTGTCTGCTTTAGCCCGTAATATATTAAGGCGTGTTTCGAAGTCCGGTGGTTGTATGTCAACGACAAGACCCCCCTCAAGGCGTGATTTTAACTTGCTACTAAGCGGATGTAGATCTCTGGGAGCACAGTCGGCGGTGATGACAATTTGATGGTTATTGCCGTACAACTCGTTGAAGATGTGGAAGAAACACTGTAATGTTTGTTTCTTGTCAAACAAGAAGTGGACATCGTCGAATAAAAAGATATGGATATTTCTGAATTTGCTGCGGAATTTGTCGACTTGGTTTTCGCGCACGGACAATACAAATTCATTGGCGAATTGTTCTGCGGTAATGTATGCCGCTTGCGCGCCGTTGTTTGCCGTTAGATTTCCGATAGCATGTAGTAAGTGGGTCTTACCTTGCCCGGTGCTGCTGTGAATGAAAAGGGGATTATAACTGATTCCTGGATTCTCAGCTACTTCCAAAGCGGCAGCATAGGGTAAACGATTAGAATCGCTGACGACGAAGTTATCAAACGTATACCTTGGGTTAAATCTGTACTGTTTAGCTTTGGTGCTTGTCCCACCGTCGGTTTGCTTAGCCGAAGGGCTAGCTGTTAGTTGTTCGCTATTTTGAACGACAAATTGGACGTCGACGTCCCTACCCATAATATCAACCAAGGTCTTCCTTATCAGAGGATAAAGTCGCTTGGATAACCATTCAGCGACAAAAATGTTGGGGACACTGACGACCAATGTACTATCGTGGCAGCTTATACCCTCGCTATTACTAAGCCAAGTAGTATAATTTGCCTTGCTGACCTGAATTTGAAGCTTGCCTAGGGCACTCTGCCAAATCTCTTTAGGTGGTTCCAATCTCTCCCTATCCCAACATTACTCAGCTGCGAAGATAACTTAAAAGAGCAGTAAGATGAAGTGCAGGACCTAAGAACTTACCGCCTATACAATATCAAGCTTTTTCAAATTAGCGCTAGGGGATGTTTGACATAATTCAAAAAATTAATTAAAAATAGTTTTGCTTTGGAAATGCGTACCATTTTTATGGGTACTCCGCAATTTGCAGCGACTATATTAGAAGCTTTACTCCAGAGTTCCTGCCAGGTGCTTGCTGTGTATACTCAGCCTGATAAGCCAGCCGGCAGGGGGCGTCCAGTTGTTTTGCCTCCAGTGAAAAAGCTGGCTCTGGACCAACAAATACCAGTTATGCAACCAGAGACTTTGAAATCAAGCGACGTCTTGGATAAGCTGGTCAGCTTTCAGCCCGAGCTAATAGTTGTGGCTGCCTATGGTGCTATTCTTCCCGGGCAAGTGCTTTCCTTGCCCAAGTTTGCCTGTCTTAATGTTCATCCTTCATTATTGCCACGACACCGAGGGCCATCTCCAGTCGCTTATACCATTCTAGGTGGGGATGAACTTGCGGGTGTTACCATAATGTTAATGGATGCTGGAATAGATACCGGCCCGATTTTAGCTCAAGAAATAACGGGGATTTCCTTTATGGATACTACAGGCTCGCTCAGTGCGAAGCTAGCCAATGTAGGGGCTCGGCTTTTACTGGAGACCTTGCCGGGATGGCTTAACAGAGAACTGATACCGCAAGCTCAAGATGAGGCCCAGGCTACGTACAGTAAATTGATAACTAGTGAAGATGCCGAGATTGATTGGCATTTCTCTGCGGTTCAACTCTGGCGAAGAATAAGGGCGTACAATCCCTGGCCAATAAGCTACACTTGGTATAACGGGAAACGACTAAGAATACACAGATCTATTCCTTTTGCCAATGTAGCAGATGGGGAGATTGGGGAAGTAATCGCCTTGCCGGAGTCGCCTGGAGTCGGGGTAATGACTGGGGAGGGTATTTTGGGGCTTTGTCAGGTTCAGTTAGAGGGAAAGCGCGAAATGTCGGCAGATGATTTCGTCCGCGGCAGAAGAGATTTTATTGGTTGTGTTCTGGGACAAAGGTAGATTTTCTGGCTAGCATTATCCTGCGTGTATGTCAACACAATTTGGGGCAGTAGCCAAAACAACACCCATAGTACGAATTGTGCCACACTAGCTCAAGGCAGCATCACGCACATCGTCTCTGCTATCACTTCAGGCAGCATGTAGAGAAATACCAGGCAGAGCCCCAAAGGAGAAAGCTTGAGGAAAGCCAAATTGATTTATATAAATATGCGGGGAAAAGGTTGGAGTCCCCCAATCGAGAAGAGGATTAATAAAATGATTTCACGTCTGGGTCTATGCCTCCTTATCGGGGGCTTGGAGACCTATATGTGGCGATCAGTTTAGGCTTTGCCATGTTACTTATATAAGAAATAAACAGCCAGCCAGAGAGTAGCAACGAACTGGAGAAACTTAAGCCGCTATGTAGTAGATGAATACTACGACCGTCTCTATCGCCAGCAGCAGAGGCAGTATAAGCTTATATACTTTTGCGAAGCTAGCTTTGAAGTACTCAACTGACAATAGAAGGCAGAGATGGAGAGGAGAGAGCAGAACTCCCACATATCCACTTATATAAGCCAGCATAAGAGCATAGCTATTAACCTGTGGGCCGAGGGTTATGAAGGGAACCAGCAACGGAAGGCTAATGCCTACAAATCCCATGCTAATGCCTGTGGCAAAGCCCATCAGGAAGGGCAGTAGCGCCAGAATTACAGGGGTAGGCATTCCTATGTATTGCATGTCTGAAAAAAGGGTATAGGCTGCCCCCGCACCTTCTATCGTTGCCTTGAACAGCATTATGGCATATAACAGGAACAGGATTTGGAGATTGGCGCCATATTTCAGTGCAATTTTCAGTTCCGGCCATTTAGCTCTTTGTTGACAAGCCAACAGGACTAATGCGAGAGGAAAGGCTATCACTACATCCAGCCCCGCCAGAACTAGTCCCACAATT
>JBFEMR010000045.1:0-5807 GCA_041551495.1 Dehalococcoidia bacterium | reverse complement strand
TCAGTGCAAAAACTTGGTCGCCTTTGTTGAATCGTTTTACATCTTTACCTACCGCTTCAATTTCCCCGGCTAGTTCCATACCCAGTATGGGTCTTTTCGGCCTTGCAATACCTAAATATAGCCGGAATGGGATCATTTGCCAGAAAGGCACATTGAAACTTCGAATTCTCACGTCACCCACATGACAGGTTGTGGCATATATCTTTATCAATACTTCATTGTCTTTGGGGACAGGTTTAGCTACCTCTTTCAGTTGAAGAACCTCGGGTGGTCCGTATTTCGTACATATAACTGCTTTCATCTATCCCTCCGAAGATAGTATTATTTATTCGTTATTCCCGATTGAGTGTATTCATCATAAACGGGAGTACACAAATAAGTCTTATACTCTGCATACTTGGATGCTTCTAGTTCTTCTTCGTGAAATTTTTCAATTTTCTCGATGGCTTCCATGCTAGGCCATTCCTCGATCCCGATAAACTGCCACTCCTTGTTTGACCAACTGCAGTCAAGCATAAAATGTAGTTTGTAACCAAGTTCTTCCATTCTCTTACGATCCTTGCGCATGAACTCTTGCTGTTCCTCTTCAGATAGCTCAAAGTATGCTGGTTTGATTTTAGCGAACATTATTCTAATGATACGTTTTTTCTCAGTCACCTTATACCTCCACTTTGAACCGTAGGGTATCCATCGCTCCGTATTTTGTACGTACAATTGCCCTCATGAATTTTTCCCCAATTTGCTAGGTTTTATTACTATGCCTAACAGTTATAACCACATTTCCAGTCTTTTGCCCTTTTTCAACATATTTGTACGCCTCGACAATTTGTTCTAATGGATATTTTCTATCTACAACCGCTTTGAATTTTCCTTCCTCTATGAGCTTCTTGATTAAACGTATGCTTCCTCTAATATCTGTAGGAAATGGAGATACAGTTTTTTTGTTCCCAATCATTGGTTTTACAATCGGGGTTATGAGTGGTAGGAAAATATTTTGGGCCATATAACCTAAGTCCGATGAAATATAGACACCACCGGGTTGTAGCAATGGCTTGCATTTGGCAAACGAGCTTTTTCCAACAGCATCAAAAACGAAATTGTATCTTTCTTCATCTTTCGTGAAATCCTCTTTCGTATAATCAATTACTTTATCAGCCCCTAGTGATTTTACTAACGCTGTATTTTTTGTATTACAGACTGCAGCGACGTAAACATTAAAGTATTTCAGAAGTTGAACAGCTGCTGAACCAATGGCTCCTGTTGCACCATAAACTAGACTCTTTTGCCCGCTTTTTATTTTGGCATTCTTAATAGAATTATATGCATAATGTGCACCTTCCGTACTGGCGGCGGCCTGTTCATATGTCAGATTCTCTGGTATTGTCGTTAGCCCTTTGTCCTCTGAAATTGTTAAGTATTCAGCATGAGATCCTGAACCTTGCCCTTCGAATCCGAAGACTTTGTCGCCGACTTTAAGAGATCCTACGTTTTTTCCGATATCCTCAATTTCACCAGCAAATTCGGTTCCGGGAATTTTCCTTTTTGGTCTCAAAATGCCTGTAAAAATCCTAGCAAAAAATGGTTTTGCTCTAATTGTCGCGCAATCTGTCCTGTTTACTGTTGTGGCATATACCCTTACAAGGACTTCATTATCTGCAGGAACAGGTTTGGCTACCTCTTTGAGTTGAAGAACATCGGGTGATCCGTATTTTTCATACACAATTGCTTTCATGATTAGCTAATATGTTCTATGGCTATGACTACATTCCCCTTCTTGTATCCTTTTTCGACATACCTGTGGGCTTCGGCAATCTTTTCCAGTGGATAGCATTTATCTATGACCGATTTTATCTTTCCCGCCTCAATAAGCTCAACAAGCTCTCTAAGTAAGATTCGACGCTCCGGAACTGGCCGAAGACCTGTGGCAGAAAATATTGCTTTCTTACCGCTAATCTTCGAGGTCCATAGCATTTGAAGAAGAATCGTCACCGTAGGGATAGCTGAAATATAGATTCCTCTTTCCCTTAGTGAGCCTTTACAATGTGTAAATGAATTCTTTACTATCGTATCATACGTGTCATACGTGTCATAAATAACATCATAGGTATGGCCCGTTTGGGTAAAGTCCTCCCTGGTGTAATCAATTACATTATCGGCTCCCAGAGATTTTACTAATTCTATATTCGTGGTGTTGCATACCCCGGTAACTTCTGCCCCAAAGTACTTAGCAATTTGTACCGCTGCTGTGCCCACACTTCCAGAAACACTATTGATAAGGACTTTCTGCCCGCTCTGAATATTTGCCATATTCTTAAGTAAATTCCATGCTGCCAATGCCCCACAGACAGGGGCAGCCTCCTCATACGTCATATTGGCTGGTTTTATTGCCAATACCCCCCCTTCAGGCATACATTTGTACTCGGCATAAGCACCTAAACCGCTAAGATCAGATCCAAAAACCTTGTCGCCTTCTTTGAATGATCGTACATCTTTGCCCACCGACTCAATTTCTCCAGCTAGTTCACTCCCTAGCATAGTTTTTCTTGGTTTTATAAGCCCAATTCCGATTCGCGTGAGAAACCACAACAAGGGAGAGAATGGCAGACTGCGCAACAACAACGCTTCTGCTGGTACTGTTGCAGCATATACTTTAATCAATACTTCGCTGTCTTTGGGGACAGGTTTTTCTACTTCTTTCAACTGAAGAAGTTCGGGGGGGCCGTATTTTTCATATAAAACTGCTTTCATTAGTATTGCCTCAAGATCACTCTGATTCGGCTATTCTTGCTATAGTTTACCAAAATCATGCTCCAAGTCTGCAAGAATCTGATAATGTGATTTACCAATTTGTCCGGCCAGAATTGCCGTCTAGCCGATATTGGTCTTGGTACGGCTAGGTGGCATTAGTAATATTCCCCATTAACGGCTTTTGTTAATACTTCTTCAGTATTGCTAATGCCGCTTTATCTACTGAGTGATTGTTGTCGAGCCATCAAGATATATTGCTCGAATAATTACGATAATTTTCCAGTGTCTCTTTCAGATTATCACCGCCAAATTTTTCCAAGCAAGCATCAGCCAGAACAATAGCCAGCATAGCTTCAGCAATTACCCCAGCAGACGGGACAACACAAATATCACTCCGTTCATAGTGAGCCTTGACCTTCTCTCCGCTGCGAAGGTCAATAGAAGGTAAAGGACTGGTTAAGGTAGCAATAGGTTTGACTGCTGCCTTGACTATTATATCTTCACCGTTGCTTATGCCACCTTCAATACCACCGGCACGGTTAGTGACATGTCGCCAGGGAAGCCCGTTCATTTTGCTACGAGGATTTGGCTCAATAACGTCGTGAGCTTGTGAGCCTTTAAACCCGGCCAAAGCAAATCCTGCTCCGATTTCCACACCTTTCACGGCATTGATGCTCATTATCGCCTGAGCAATCCTGCCATCAAGACGGCGGTCCCAGCTGACATGGCTGCCCAAGCCTATGGGGACATCGCAAGCAATCGTCTCAAAAATGCCACCCAACGTATCACCATTAGCTTTAGCTTCATCAATGGCTGCCATCATTTCCTTTTCCAGATTGACATCAGCACAACGGAGTGGGGAATCTTTCACCTGCTTCCAGTCTATAGAGCTTTCTTTGCCCTGTTCCCAGTTATGTCTTCCGATTGCTATAGTGTGACTGTGAATAGTGATGCCAAACTCCTCAAGGAATCTCCTGGCTATAGCTCCGACGGCCACTCTTGCGGCTGTCTCCCGTGCACTGGCTCTCTCTATAATCGGCCTTATATCTTTGAGACTATACTTAGTCACTCCAGCCAGGTCGGCATGTCCCGGACGAGGACAGGTTACAGGTTCGACCTCTTTCTCCACCGGAGACACATTTAACTGTTCCTGCCAGTTTTGCCAATCTCTATTTGTGATAAAAAGTGCAATAGGGCTACCCGTAGTGAGCCCATGGCGAACACCAGCTAGAATTTCCGCTTTGTCATCTTCAATCTCCATGCGCGGGCCACGGCCATAACCCTGCTGGCGGCGTTTAAGTTCTTTATTTATATACTTTTCTTCTAAGGTAAGGTCAGCTACCATCCCTTCAACGATAGCTACCAATCCCTTTCCATGGGATTCTCCACCAGTAAGAAAACGAAATTCTCCCATTAGCTTTGATAAAGGAATAGAGGTTGGGGATAGTTATGGTTTAGGATTTCCAATAGAATTATATCCTGGGCGCTCAATCCAGATAACCTTGCCTTTATGGCATCGACAAGCCCTAATAGTGACCATAATGTTAGTCGAGGCGGTTGATAATACTCCACTATCGGAGCCTCAATGCCAGCTATTTCTGCGGTCAAATTTATGGCTGTATTCAGGTCACCCAGTTCATCAATCAGACCTAATTCTTTGGCTTTAATACCAGTGTACATCTGGCCAGTAGCCAAATTTCTGACCTCTGCCTCAGTTAACCCTCTTCCCACAGCCACCACTTCGACAAAATGTTCATAATACTCGTCGATCATTTCCTGCATGATTTCCTTCTCCTCCTGCGTCATCTCCCTGAGCCCCCGATACATGTCTTTGTACTTGCCACCTTTGAATGTTTCTATCTCAATACCCAGCTTCTCCAAAAGTCCTTCGATATTCATTATTTGTGAAATAACGCCAATGCTTCCCGTCATTGTAGTGGGAAGGGCAACAATCTTATCCGCCTTGGTTGAGATATAGTAACCGCCTGAAGCAGCTGTGCTACCCATACTTATCACAATTGTTTTTGTCTCCCCAACTCTTTCAATCTCCCACAGGATTTCCTGGCAAGGCGCTATCTCACCGCCGGGGCTATCTATGCGAAAAATAATTGCTTTGACTGACCTATCAGCTTCTGCTTTTGCCAAATAATCTCTGACCAACTCAGGGGTAATAGCTGAGCCAGACAATAATGAAGAGTCTCCGGTCGTGATAGTCCCATTGAGTGGGATTACAGCAATTTTACTTGCTATTGGTCTGGGCATTAAGGTAATCGGTATTATTATGGCAGCAAGCACCGCAACTATACACACACTGATAATGATTGCCTTTTTTCTCATCCTTTTTCTCCTGTCAATGCTTCCTTAGCCCTGTTAAACATTATGTCAATTGGAGCTTCCTTTCCTATCCATAGTTTGAAGGAAGCTGCTCCTTGATATACTAGCATAGGCAGGCCACCAAGTATATTGGCTCCGGCTTTTTGTGCCAGCCTTAACAAAGGTGTTGGCCAGGGGTTATACACTACATCGTAAACCAGGCTGTTCCTAGGGATCACTTCAAGGCTCAAAGGTGATTGTCCTTCCTGAGGACTATCCTTCATCCCTATAGTAGTGCAATGTACTATTAAATCACATTTGTTAAGAGTTCGGGCTGAGCTTAAATCCTCCCATTGAAAAGAAGATATATCCGTTTTCAAACCCTTCGAGCCTGGTGAAATACTTTTGGTATAGCTGGTTAAATTTTCTGCCAATAAACTAGCCCGTTCATAGATGCCATCAGTAATAGCCAGTGCGGTTACCTTTCTTTGCACGAGAGAAAAACACACCGCCCTGGCTACTCCCCCAGCTCCCAAGATGAATACCAGTTTTCCTTCAGGGTCGAATTTCCCTTCCTTGTCTAGCACCTCAATAAAACCATAGGCATCAGTATTAAAACCCCGCAGTCTGTCATTCTTTTTTACTATGGTATTGACGGCACCGATCGAACTTGCCAGGTCATCTACTTCGTCTAGTAAAGGCAAAACTGCCTCTTTATAGGGCACGGTTACGTTAGCTCCAATATT
>JBFEMR010000044.1:0-5832 GCA_041551495.1 Dehalococcoidia bacterium | reverse complement strand
GTGCTATTTAGAATTCCTTTAATTTTTGTTCCGTAAATTGAGAAGACATTCTCATCACTGATTATAGTGGTTGTGCCAGATAGAGCAGCTTGCTTCATCTTCTCGCCCAGCTTGTCCATTAAGCCATAGCCAACAAAGACAGGATAACTCTGAGTTGCAGTCTCTACCAGGCAAGCTATGTCTTTATCATTTGTATTTAATAGCCCATAGTTATCGGTACGACTAAGTAATTTCCAAGCCCTTATTATCTCTTTGGCTACCTCCCCGATACTTAAGTAGTCAGTATGGATTGTCCAATCCGCTTTGGCATAGTGAGATTGCCGGGCGGCTTTTAGCTGACTGATGCGTTCTAGTGGATTTTCAACAGTTAAAAGAGGGCGAACCTCGGTTTCAGGGTTACAAGCAGCCTCACGAAACAAGCGCTCGTAGATTTTTTCCGGTTTAGCCTCCAGGCAAATAATTAACCCGGTCTCGGCTAGCAACTCGTAGTTCCGTGGGTCAACTATAGCACCACCGCCGATGGCTATTACCAGCTGTTTTTGCTCACAGGCATTTCTAATCGCCTGGTGTTCAAGTTCCCTGAATCTTGCCTCTCCATCATCGCGAAAAATCTCGGTAATAGGCTTTCCGGTTTGTCTAACTATCTCATCATCGGTATCAAGGAAATCCCAATTTAGTCTACGGGCTACCTCTCTGGTTACAAGAGATTTGCCCGTTCCTGAGAAACCAGTAATAACGAGATTGGTTATTCGCCTGTCCAACTTCATCTAATTTTCTTCGCCAGTATATTGAAAAATTAAGATTAGAGCAAGAACATAGACAATTACCTTCCTTTAACAGATAAGCTTAGGAAAGATTCATAAACAAAGCCTGGCAATACCACAAGGAATTACCAGGCTTGCACTAAACTCAAAACTGAACTAGCAGACTTGTGTAAACCATAACAATCAACCACAGAAAGCTCAAGCAGAATAAAATATATTCCCTCGCTTTCCTGTAAGCCCAAACTTTACGTTGCGGTTAGTTCGATACTAACTTAGCAAAAGATTCCGGGAAATAACTTCCTCCATGTACGGCTCTTATGCCCGCTATAAGTTGCTCACTAGCAGCTTTCTTGGGGATGAAGCCATATGCGCCAGCCTGACTGGCAACAAGCATATTCTCTTGTTCATCATACTGAGTCAGAATCAGTACCCTAGTCTGAGGGCATTGCGCGCTTATTTGTCTTGCTGCTTCCAAACCACTCAGTTTAGGCATTAGTATGTCCATTAGCGCTACATCGGGTAGAAGCCGAAACACTTTCTCAACTGCCTCTTTTCCATTGATGGCTTCGCCTACTATGTCCAGGTCTCTCTGCAAAGTAAGTACGGCGCATATTCCATCCCTGACCATGGTATGATCATCCGCCACTAGCACTCTGATCTTTCTAGCCGCTTCTACCAATAAGCTCTGGATACGGACTACAAGTGAAGCCGGCTCAATTGGCTTAGTAACATAATCGTCGGACTCCAGTTGCATTCCTTCAAATTTTCGCCATCCCTTAATAAACCGTTCCTCGGGTCGGGAGTCTATTACCATGACTGGCACATCTTTATATCTCGGGTGCTGCTTTAGCCAGTTGTGCAAGGAAAAAGCTTGCCCGGCAGGAGTTACAGTGCCCAGTACAACGACATTAGGCTCCTCTTTCATCTTCGCTTGAACCTCTGCCCTGTCTGTAGCGGTGATTACGCGATAAGATTTGGCTTCTAACGTCATGCGCAAAGCTTCTGCGAAATCAGGCTCGTCATCTATGATTAAGATTTTCTTTTTCATTTCACAGCCCTCCTTTTGTTAGATTTTGGTTAGCCGATCGACCACAGCTACTGTTTAACTAACGTAATATCTAAAAAGTGCCTGCTAAGCTGCCGCCAAGATATCAGGTACAATTCCTTCTCTACCCACAGCCATGACATGAACACCGTGGCATAAATTTTCCTCCTTTATCGTCTTTATAAATCTTGAGGCAATATCAATTCCTTTCTGGAGTCCTTTACCTTTCTCTACATTGGCTAACTCATCAATGATAGCTTGAGAAATAATTATCCCGGGAACATTGTCGTTCATATACTGAGCCATCCTGGCTGAGGCAAGCACAATAATGCCTGCTAAAATTTTGACGTTGAACTGAGAAGCGTACTGCATAAACTTCTTAAGGCTTTCCAGGTCAAATATACCTTGAGTTTGGAAAAATCGTGCACCGGCAGTAACCTTCTTCTCGAACTTTATAAGTTGCGGTTCTATGAAGTCTGCCTCTGGGTGAACTGAAGCGCCCAGACAAAATTGAGGTGCACCTTTTAATTCGTTCCCCCCCATGTCTTTACCAGCCTCCAGTTCCCTGGCCATTCTCAACAACTGGACCGAATCCAGGTCAAAAACGGGCTTAGCTTCTTTATGATCACCAACATCTACTGAATCCCCAGTGAGACAAAGCACATTTGTGACACCTCTCGAATAAGCCATAAGAAGATCAGCTTGGAGAGCCAGACGATTGCGGTCGCGACAAGTTACCTGATAAATGGGCTCACCACCACATTCCTTTACCAGTAAACAGCCACCGAGGGATGGAAAACGCATCACAGAGCTCTGATGGTCGGTAACGTTTATAGCATCCACTTTATCCTTCAGGAGATCTATGTGATGGACCATCTCCGAGACATCTGCCCCCTTGGGAGGTCCAATCTCCGTGGTCACCAGAAATTCGTTGGAATTTAGTTTTTCTTCAAATAGTGAATTAGCCATTGTCCCCTCCTGATTCAACATCGGCTCTCACGACTATTCTCCGAGGTCTGGGAATTACCCGAAAGTTTCTTGGAGGATAATATCTCCGCATTTTTTCTAATTGCTGCAATCGCTCCAGCCGCTTATAGATTAGAATCCAGGCGCAGTCCATGTCCTTGTTAGCCTCGCATTTTCCGTCCTTGGTGCCGGCGCAGGGACCATTGAGTATCCCCTTGGTACACCTGGTAACTGGACAAATACCGGCCGTCTCTGCTAATCGACAATCACCACAGGCGGCACAACGCTCATCCCATACTCCCCACTCTTTGGCCATACCCATGAAAGATGTATTAACACCCGGTAAAACGGGTATATCGGGGAAACGTTCTGCCACAGCTTGCACCCCGATACCACAACTCAGTGAAAGTACGGTGTCCACTTCGTTAACTTTGTCTTCAAGAACATCCAGAAATTCGAAATCACATTGTCTTTTTACGGTACATTCCGAAAAATTATGAACACCATCATGGCTCTTTGCCTGAGCTACACGTAAAGCACTATGAAGAAAAGCTACTTCACGCTCACCACCGGCACCACAAACAGTCACACAAGTTCCACATCCGAGAAGCAACACCTTCTCGTAAGGAGCAATAACTCGCCTTATTTCTTCCAACGATTTTTGTTCTGCTATTATCACCTCTTTACCTCCTCCTTGATTACTGATGCCAGGCAAAGCCCCCCTATTCGTTCAGTAAAATTATCCAGTGATTCACTGATATCATCGTCAGCAACCCGCAGGTTAAGCGTCTCCAACCTCTCCGTTTCTAAACCAATCTGGGATAGTACTCGTTTGACTACTTCCACACGTTGTAGAACCCAAAAGGCCGTGTTTTCCCGACTGCATCGTTCCCCACATCCGGCGATGAAAACCCCTTCCGCACCCATTTCAAATGCCCGCAATATATGCTCTTCTTCTAACTTGGCCACACAGAGGACGGGTACTATCCAGATACCGGCTCTGCCTTCCCTCCACAGGCCTGCCAACGTTCCAGTGCCAAAGAGTCCATACTGGCAGCAAAATCCTATGATTAGCTGCCTCGACTTCGACTGGGCGGCAGATTTCAGAGTGTGTTCTAGTTCTTCATTTATATGTCTTCTGTCATATGGCTTTCTTAAAATTATTGCTTTGGCCGGACACTCAGCAACACATATGCCACAAGCTTGACATTGGTCAGCAGGTATTTGAATAGCTCCCCATTTATCCAGGTAAGGTACATGGTATGGACATACCCTGAGACAGGTAAGGCAGGTGGCACATTTATCTTGAAAAATGATCTCTGCACCCATGCCGCATCGGAGACAGCGCCGAGCCTCATCGACGGCGGTTTCCCAATTGTAAATCAGCTCTACGGGTTTGAATTCTTTTGTTCTTGCTTCGGGTGGCAGAAGCGGGGGCTCGAGCCGTTCGATTTTTTTTATCATCTCTATCGTCTCAGTGCCCAGTTCTCCTGACAGGGTTTCTTTTGCTTCCTTTTCAGGTAAGGGATACCTATGATGGAGGTAATCATCGATACGAAAGGCTGCCTGCCTACCACTTGCCAGTGCCTCGGTTACAGTAGCAGGTCCCGTGACAGCATCTCCTCCAGCAAAAACTCCCGCCCGATTAGTAGTGAGCGTAACAGGGTCAACTTGAATTGTACTGCCTCGTCCCAATCGCAGGTGAAAATCTTCGGATATTTGAGGTGCCTGACCAATGGCAGTAATCAAAGTATCAAATTCCATGTCGTATTCGCTGTCTTCAATTGGTACTGGGCGACGTCTACCTCCTGTATCCGGTTCCCCGAGTTCCATTTTTATACAGGTTACATTCAAACGACCGTTTCCTCTTTTCATTTTAATCGGTGCTACTAAAAACATAGCCTCCACGCCCTCCTCCATGGCTTGCTCTATTTCCTCCGGGCTTGCTGGCATTTCTGCCTTACTGCGGCTATATAGAATGCTGACTTTGCCTGCCCCAAGTCGCACGGCAGCACGAGCAGCATCCATAGCGACATTCCCTCCACCTACTATAGCAACCTTTTGCCCCAAAGAGGGTTTCAGTCCCAAATTCACCTCGCGGAGGAAAGTCGCCCCATCAATCACCCCGGGACTGTCTTCTCCTTCTATCCCCATTCTGAGGCTCTGATGGGCACCAACAGTTATAAAGATAGCTTTATAACCCATATCAAAAAGCAGATCTATAGATATCACTCGCGTATTCGTTTTGATCTCAATTCCCATGTGGAGCAACCTTTGAACCTCTGTATCGACTACTTCCCTAGGAAGGCGGTACCGAGGAATACCTACTCTGAGCATACCTCCAAGTTCCGAATAGGCCTCAAAAATAGTTACCGGATAGCCGAGTTTCCTCAAATAATAGGCGCAGGCTAATCCAGCCGGTCCGGACCCTACTACAGCCACTTTTTCACTCTGTGCCGTCTCAGCCTCAAGTTCTATCATTCTATCGCCGCCAAATTCCACCGCGAATCTCTTTAACGCTCTTATAGAGATAGGTTTATCTACCTGGCCACGCCGGCAGGCATCCTCACCGGGATGAGTGCATACATAAGCGCAAATAGAAGGGAAAGGGTTTCCTTCCCTTATGACCTGCAATGCTTCAATCACCTTCCCCTGGGCAACTAAATCAACATATTTACCGATTTCCATGTGCAGCGGACAGGCAACCTGACAGGGTGGGATAAGACTATGTCCGTCAGATGCTTCCCGAGTCTGGCTAAGTTTATAATCCTTGACCTTGTTACCCATGTTCTATCCTAATAATCAGTCTTAGTTACATGATAACGCGCGCCCCAAAGACGCGAAAGAGGAAACTCCGACAATAGAAATGAATTTTATTCGGGTATTTATAATGGATTAACTCGTATTTTTGGACGGAAAAATGCGTAGATTATAAGCGCACTAACAAGGTCTTTATTAATAACTCTAGACTGTAATAATACCCTTGCGTATAGCAAATCTGATTAGGTCAGCTTTATTACGGATATTCAACTTTCTCATCAGGTTGGTTTTATGCGT
>JBFEMR010000043.1:0-5841 GCA_041551495.1 Dehalococcoidia bacterium | reverse complement strand
GTTAATGGCTCGGGTAAGACGACGAGCATTGCCAAGCTGGCTTATTGTTTTATCTCGCAGGGAAACCGAGTTATCCTGGCGGCAGCGGATACATTCCGGGCAGCAGCTATTGACCAACTTAAACACTGGGGAGGGAAAGTAGGTGCTGAAGTCATCGCCCATCAACCCGGTGGTGACCCCGGAGCGGTTGCTTATGATGCTGTTCAGGCCGGCTGCAGCCGCCATGCTCAAACGGTGATTATCGATACCGCTGGTCGTCTTCATACCAAGTTCAATCTCATGGAAGAACTCAAAAAAGTAAAGAGAGTAGTAGCTAAGCAGGACACTTCAGCCCCTCATCAGGTTTTACTGGTAATGGACGCGACCACAGGACAAAATGGTTTGGCCCAGGCCAAATATTTCACCGAAGCTGTGGAGGTCACCGGTATTTTCCTGTCCAAGCTGGATGGTACAGCCAGGGGTGGTATAATATTCGCCATCTGTGACCAGTTAAATATACCGATTTCTTATATTGGTACTGGCGAGCAACTACAGGATATGACACTCTTTGATGCCGAGGTCTTTGTTAATGCTATTTTCTCTTAAACGGAAAGGAAAGGATAAATGCTAACAATCAGCGTAGACCCGATTGCTTTCACCATCGGATCTCTGGAGGTACGGTGGTATGGAATTATGGCAGCTATAGCTGTTGCCGCGCTACTGGTCATTATGCTCAGGGAGTCAAAAAGGCTAGGCATTGCGCGTGATATCTACAGCATCTTCCTCTGGGGTGTTATTGGCGGCGTTATCGGAGGTCGGGCAGCATATGTAATTTATTACTGGGAGCATTTCATGGCAAACCCGCGGGAGATTATCGGATTTGCCGGCCTTGCTCAAATGGGGATGATTATCGGCATCGTTGTGGCAGCATTGATTTATATGGCGGTAACAAGAATGCGCTTCTCCGCTCTACTTAGTATAGGTGACGCCTTTATCGCTGCAGCCCTTTTTGCCCTTGCCATGGGCAGGGTTGGTTGCACTTTAAACGGCTGCTGTTACGGCCAACTCAGTCCATTTAATTTCTTCCCGTTGGCGGTAATCTACACGCCCCGTAATACTATCGCACCGGAATATTGGGGGGTGCCACTATACCCTACTCAGCTTTATCACGTATTCTGGAATTTGATAGTCTTTGGCCTAATTTGGGGATTTCGGAGAAGATTTAAACCTGAAGGCAGCCTCCTATTCTTTGGTTTTAGTATTTATGCCATCGGTGATTTGTTCTTGAGGTTTCTTCGTAATGATCGTGGTATAACGTTGTTCTGGAGCCTTGACATCCCCCAGGTTATTGACTTCGCTATGATAGTGATTTTTCTACCCTGGCTTATTATTAAGCTCCGCCAGTCCAAAGACAATCTCTGGTTACAACATCTGTTAGCGAAGCTGAGCCGGGGCAAAATCTAGAAGATTGAGGCTTATTACCTCTTCCCCATTCCAACGGCTTTTTTCCAGGTTATAGACAATATCAATATGAGGTGGAATCTCTTTTTTCGTTTTCCGCGACTTAAAATCTACAGCTTGCCAGGTCACATTTCCCTGTTTGAGTTTTAGTCTTAGCCAATCGCCCTGGTTGCCGAAGTTGCGACACTCTATCACCTCGACCTGCCGGGTAAGAAAAGTTGGCTGTGGATTTCCCCGACCAAATGGGCTCAACTTCTGGATAAGGTTGAAGGTATCTCCAGTAAGAACAGACAAGGGCACATCTACATCAATCATTATTTCCGGGCTAAGTTCAAGATGACCTAATTTTTCTGTAGCTAGTTCAGTAATCCGTTCCTGCAACTGAGCCAAATTTTGGCGTGTTACGGTGAAGCCAGCGGCTAAAGGATGACCACCAAAGGTGGAAAGTATATTATGGCATTTTTTTAAAACAGCCGTGATGTCTAACTCAGGTATGCTACGACAGCTACCCTGACATAGCTCCGGCCCTAGATTGACGATAATCACTGGCTTATAAAATTCATCTGCAAGCCTGCCGGCGACAAGCCCGATAACACCGACGGAGTAGCTTTCATCACCGTCTATAAGCACCGGTAGATGTAATCTTTTAGACAATTTTTCCCTGGCTCGGTTTAGCACCTCAGTGGTTAATTTCTGTCGCTCAGCATTCTTTTTCTCTAGCTCCAGGGCCAGCATGCTAGACTCCTCTGGTGACCGACTGGTGAGAAGTTGATAACTGGAAGAGGAATCATTCATCCTACCGGCGGCATTTAGTCTGGGTCCCAGTACCCAGGATATATCTTCAGCCTTAAGTTCACCTGGTCTCAGCCCCGTCAATTTAACCATTTCCTGAATTCCCACATGGGAGCTCTTATTGAGTTCTCGCAGTCCTTCCTTCACCAGGTAACGATTCTCACCAACCAATGTAACCAAATCGGTAATAGTGGCTAAAACTACGAGGTCCATCAATCTGTACAGCCACTCCTCCCGGCTATCTTTATGGAATAACGCTTGCAGAAGCTTGAAGGCAACACCGGCGCCAGCAAGGTCCGGATAGGGATATACAGAATCTTTTCTTTTTGGGTTGACTACAGCTATGGCTCGAGGCAGCCTCTCTAAAGGAATGTGATGGTCGGTGATAATCATATCTATTCCCATCTCTCGGGCCCTTTTTACCTCTGCAAGGTCAGTTACGCCACAATCAACAGTAATGACCAAACGTATTCCCTGGGCTTGAAGTTTCTCCAGGGCTGATAACTTTACTCCGTGGCCTTCGTTGATGCGGTCGGGAATATAGGGAATAACTTCAGCGCCAAGCCTGGACAGACCCTCGACCAGAATGACTGTAGCCGTAACACCGTCAACATCAAAGTCACCATAGACGGCAATCTTTTCCCGGGCAAGTGCAGCCTTGTAGATTCTGCTTATAGCCTGGGATATATCAGGAAGCAGGAAGGGATTACCCTCCAGCCTATGGTCAGCGGACAAAAAAGCATCGATTTCTTCTGGTTTTACACCACGATTGTAGAGAAGTTGAGCAATTAGAGGAGAGAGGGCAGAACTATTCAAATATTCTTCTGGTGCCCGAGGTAAGATTTTCCATCGAGCTCGCTGGTTCAACTTAACACCATATCTTATGCCTCTTGCTGGAATCGCTTACTATATCTTATTAGAGGGTAGTCAAGCAAGTATCGGTCACTGTAATTTGACCTCTCATCCAGTCAATAAATATAATCCATACCAATGAAGGTAGCTTTCTACACATTGGGTTGTAAGCTCAATCAGGCTGAAACCGAAACTCTGGCCGGTCGTTTTAATCAGGCCGGATTTCAGCTTGTTTCCCACGGTGACGGGGCAGATATTTATATTGCCAATACTTGCACGGTTACCCATATTGCGGACCGCAAGTCACGCCATTGGCTCAGGCTGGCAAGGAGAAGAAATCCCGGTGCACTGATAATCGCTACCGGCTGTTATGCCCAAAGAAATGGGCAAGAGCTCGCTGGGCTGGCTGACATCCTAGTGGATAACAATGAGAAGGAGCACTTGCTGGCCCTCGTACAAAACCTAAAAGGAATGGCCGAGGGTGAAATAAAGCAATCTCAGATTCTCTCTTCCACTTTCAGGACCCGTAGTCTGATAAAAATTCAGGATGGGTGTCATAGCTCCTGCACATATTGCATCGTACCCAAGGTAAGACGCCACGAACATTCTTTATCCGCTTCCCAAATAATTGAGGAGGTGAAGCAGAAGATAGCCATCGGTTACAAGGAAATTGTACTAACCGGGACGAAGGTTGGTGCTTATAAAGACGGTAGCAATGACCTCAGGAAATTGGTGCAGCGTATTCTCACGAGTACCGGCATTGAGAGGTTACGCCTTTCGTCTTTGCAGCCTTCAGAGCTATCTCCTGAATTTCTTGCCTTGTGGGAGGATGGAAGGCTCTGCCGGCACTTCCATTTAGCGCTGCAAAGTGGAAGCGATACCACACTACAAAGGATGAAAAGAAGCTATTCTCTAAATCAATATCAGAGAGCAGTGAATATGATTAAAGATGCGATACCGGATGCAGCCATCACTACAGATATCATCGTCGGTTTCCCCGGCGAAAGCGATGAAGAGTTCGAACAAAGCTGTTCTTTTTGCCGGCAAGCTGGCTTTGCCAATATCCATGTTTTCCCCTACTCGCCTCGCCCTGGAACAGCAGCAGCCGGAATGTCCGAGCAGATAAAAGACAACGTTAAACAAGAGCGCAACCAACGGATGCTCGAGCTATCCCGAAGCTCTCAACGGAAATTTCGCGAACAGTTCTTGGGACAAACCTTGCCGGTTTTATGGGAGAAAGAAACCAACCCTGGAAGTAGCATATACTCCGGACTGACTGGCAACTATATCAGGATATTTGCTCAGAGTGAAAAACCACTGAGTAATCAAATAACGCCTGTTAAGCTGCTAGCATTTCATAATCAGGGAATGTGGGGAGTATTAACCAGACGGTTAGAAATCATAAACACAGATGCCCAAAATGAATCATGACTTTTGTATAGTGCGTTGCCCAATCAGGTCCACTGCGGAACCAGCCGACCTCTCGTCTACCTCAACTTCTAGTGGCACAAACAATCGAGCCAGCATTCCCCACCAGCCTATGGCTAAAGTTATCTCAACAATATTCTGCTCGTTAAGATATTTCTTCAGTGCCTCGAATGTCGCATCTGCTACTTTAACGTTTTGAGCGACCTCATCGACATACTGTAATATCGCACGCTCTTCGTCATCAAAATTGTTCGATTCTTTCCAGCAGCCAATTGCATCCAATTGAACTCGGCTTACGCCGCATTGTAGAGCGACGGGTGTGTGCTGCACCCATTCATACTCGCAATCACAGAGCTTGGCGATCCGCATGATAGTCAACTCACGTAGTTTTGGTGAAAGAGCTGTCCTGCCAATTAATGAATTGCCTAATCTGATAACGTTGCGAGCCACGTGGGGGCTGTTGGCTAATACCTTATAAAAGTTCATGATCCGGGCTCCATTATCCTCAATTTGCTGGAATAACTCTTTGATCTCGGGTGGTGCCTGCTCTTTCTGTATCAATTTGACTCGAGCCATATCTCACCTCCATTTGTAACTTGCTGTTTACCTAAATGATGTCCTTTCTATCCTTTTGAACTTACTCAGCATGTTCAGGAAATTCGACTCGTAACGTAAAATTCTAGCACAATAATGCTAATGTGAGTGGCGCCAACAACATTAGCAAAATTCAACAATCGCTATCTCCTCCCCTGTTTCTCAATGTAATTGTTCTTGATATGATGGTCATGAAATGAAAATCCAGGTTAGAGTAAAGCCCGGTTCCAGGACCGAAGAACTTAGTCGTGAAAGTGATAGCTATATAGTCAAGGTCAAAGAGCCGGCCAGGGAAGGCAAGGCCAACCAGGCGGTCATCAAATTGCTGGCGGAGCATTTCAGTGTTCCTAAAAGCCAGATCAGGATTCTCAGAGGCTTCAGAAGCAGGAATAAAGTCATCGAGATCGTGGAAGAGTAGCAATATAGGAATACCCTGCACTTATACAAAGTAACTGAAATGGAATTGGCACAGAGTGTGCTATCTAGTTTCAAGCACACAGCTTGGTTCTTTCAAGGTAAATGCTATGCTATTGGTACGGTCACAATAATGGGGCACATTTTAGCTTTGTTTTGCGGTGAAATTAGGTCGCGATTCGCAAAACGGTAATAAGTGTGCCCTACAATCCCTTCTTGCCGAAGGATATACGGTATATCAAGTAATCCCAGGAGTTACCTAACAGGTTGGCCATACGAATCATACGTAAAATCAAACGAATCGCTTCCGTTTTTTCACGG
>JBFEMR010000042.1:0-6020 GCA_041551495.1 Dehalococcoidia bacterium | reverse complement strand
GTATAGCTGGTTAAATTTTCTGCCAATAAACTAGCCCGTTCATAGATGCCATCAGTAATAGCCAGTGCGGTTACCTTTCTTTGCACGAGAGAAAAACACACCGCCCTGGCTACTCCCCCGGCTCCCAAGATGAATACCTGTTTTCCTTCAGGGTCGAATTGCCCTTCCTTGTCTAGCACCTCAATAAAACCATAGGCATCAGTATTAAAACCCAGCAGTCTGTCATTCTTTTTTACTATGGTATTGACGGCACCGATCGAACTTGCCAGGTCATCTACTTCGTCTAGTAAAGGCAAAACTGCCTCTTTATAGGGCACGGTTACGTTAGCTCCAATATTCTGAGGTTCTCTTAAACTATTTACCATGCCTTGCAGTTGGGCAGGGTCTGTCTCCCAAGCCTCATAGCGAATATCAAGCTGATAATAATCCAGGGCTGCCTGCTGAAAAAAAGGAGAGACAGAATGCTTAATGGGATAACCGATAAGACCTATATATTTCGACATCTCTTGAGCTCCTCGGCTATTGCTCATGACGGCGGCTATCCAGAAAACCCTGGAGAATAAAAGCTGCCGCTATCGCATCTATTTTAGATTTAGTCGAAACTCTATGTCTTTTGGTTCCTTTTTTGGCTCTTGAATGCATTTTATTTCCCTTACCACTAGCTTCTATCTTCATACGCTCGGCAGCTTTCGTAGAGAGTCGTTCATCCCACAGCTGTACGTCAAGCGCGTTGAGACTGTTTTGCTTCACCTGCCATGACAATTTGTCGGCAAAAGCTGTCACTTTATTAGCTTGGTTTCCCAGTTCACCGTTCAAAGTGCGAGGCAAACCGACTACAATACAATCTGCATTGTATTGCTCCACAATTTTCATAATTTCATTTATAAGGGCATTTTCGTCCGTACTATCGAGCACGGTAAGAGGAGTAGCTAAAATCCCCCCAGGATCGCTTACAGCCACCCCAGTTCTCCTGTCACCCACATCTAATCCCAAGCAACGCATGTCAAACCTTTTGAACCAATTTATGAACCAACATCAGCGCTTCGTCAATTTTAGCGGGATCTTTCCCACCGGCTTGAGCCATGGCAGCCTTGCCACCACCACCCCCACCTGCAACCTTAGCTACCTGATTAATAATATCACCTGCATGAAATCCCCTGGCTATCAAGTCAGGAGTCACCATTGCTAGAAAGCTGGGTTTACCATTGTAGACTGTAGCTAAAACTACAATAACACTCTCCAATTTGTCCCGCAAGAAATCGCCCATTTCCCTGAGGATAGGCATGCTCAGTGCTGGCACTTGAGCAGCTAGAACCGTTACACCGTTCACTTGCTTGGCTTGCCCCAGCAAATCCTCTATTGTTTTTCGTGATAATTCTCTTTCCAGTAAAAGTATCTTCCTTCGCTCTGCTTCCAAATCATTGATAATGATTTTTACCTTATCGGGAGCTTCGTCAAGCGAAGCTTCGACTTTATTGGCTATACTTTGCAGGGCAGTTAAGCGGGTTTCAAGTAGCGATTCAGCTTTTCTTCCCGTTACCGCTTCAATTCGATGTAGTCCTGTACCAATGCTACTTTCATTGGTTATCAATAACATACCGATTTCTCCTGTTGAACTTACATGAGTGCCACCGCAGAGTTCTTTACTTATTGTTGGCTCCCCGATTTCCAGCATCCGGACTATTTCTCCGTACTTTTCTTCAAACAGGGCGATAGCTCCCTCAGTAATGGCCTGACTATAAGAGAGTATTTTTGCTTCTGTTTTTAAATTCTGGCGTATCCACTCATTAACCTGCCTCTGAATCTTATTTATCTGCTCATTAGTTATCTGTCCTAAATATGAAAAGTCAAATCTAAACTTTTCAGGTTCCACCAATGACCCTTTTTGCTCAATACGCTTGTCCACTATCTGTCTTAAAGCAGCTTGGAGTAGATGTGTGGCAGTGTGGTTACGATCAATATCTAGACGTCGTTCTTGATTCACTTCGGCTTCGACATTGTCATGCACTGATATTTGCCCTTCAACAACTTTTCCCTGGTGTACAATTACATCGGAGGGAGTTCGAATAGTATTGGTGATGGCTACTTTCCCTTTTTGACTAGTGATTTCGCCGGTATCGCCTACCTGCCCCCCCATTTCACCATAGAAGGGAGTATCTTCCAGTACAATAGCAACTTCATCTCCTCGAGTGGTGGTTTCTGCATGCTGTCCTTTGGCAATCAACTCAATAACTTTTGATTGACAAGAGGTTGCTTCGTAACCTATAAATTTGGTGCTAATAACGACTTTTGACCCGTATCTTGTTGCCACCGCTTCTGCCGAACTAGGTTTAACAATCACCCCCTTCCTCGCCCTTTCCCGCTGCTTCTCCATCTCAGCCTGAAAACCTTCCCAGTCTATGGACACGTCCTTTTCTTTGGCAATTTCAGCGGTTAGCTCAGGGGGAAAGCCATAGGTATCGTAAAGTTTGAACACCTCTTCGCCTGTTAACTTCTTTCGTACTTGAGACGAAGCTTGGCCAATTAGCTTTTCCACCAGATTAAGTCCGGTATCTAAGGTAGTAATGAATTTATTTTCCTCAGTTTTGATTATTTCGGTAATCAGGTTTCGACTAGCCACAAGCTCGGGGTATATATGGCTCATAGTGTTAATAACAACCTCAGTCATTTCATTAAGAAAAGGATCATCCAGTCCCAATTTCCTACCGAAGAGTGAAGCGCGCCTAAGTATTCGCCTCAGCACGTATCCCCTGCCTTCATTAGAGGGCGTTACACCATCCGTAATGAGAAAAGCAATGCCACGCGAATGTTCAGCCACAATTCTAACGGCCCGGTCAATATTCTCATCCCGACCATACACTTTCCCTGATAAACTGCAAATCCCTTCCATCAAAGGTGAAAATAAGTCTGTCTCATAAGGAGAGTACTTGCCCTGAATAGCGGCCAAAGTCCTTTCAAGCCCCATACCTGTATCAATGTTCGGTTCGCGTAAAGGAGTCCGTTGTCCCTTTTGATCCTGATTGTATTGAGTGAATACAAGGTTCCATATCTCAGAGAATCGACCGCAGTCGCAGTTGGGCTTACATTCGGGTCTGCCGCACCCGAACTCTTCGCCCAGGTCATAATGAATCTCGCTGCATGGTCCACAGGGACCGGAATCGCCAACCGGCCCCCAGAAATTGTCCTCTTCACCGAACCGCAGTATCTTTCCAACGGGCACGCCAATTTCTCGCCAATAAGCAAACGCTTCGTCATCGTCGAGGTAAATCGTTATCCAGAGCCGTTCTTTCGGTAATTTCAAGTGCCTGGTAACAAACTCCCAGGCCCATGAAATAGTCTCTTTTTTAAAATAATCCCCGACACTGAAATTGCCCAGCATCTCGAAGAAGGTAAGGTGTTTACTGTCACCCACCGAATCTATATCCGTAGTGCGGAAGCATTTCTGGCAGGAAACCAATCGCCGGCTGGGGGGAGTCTCCAATCCTAAGTAATATGGCTTGATCTGCACCATACCGGCGCTGGTCAACAACAGAGTCGGGTCCTTGTGAGGTACCAGGGATGAACTAGGAATGATCTTGTGCCCCTTCTCCTGGAAGAAATCTAGAAATATCTGCCGCAGTTCGTCGCCAGTCACTTGCCTTTCACCTTCTTGATTTTAGAAGCTGTCAGCTTTAATGTCAATCGGCCCTCCACGGAGAGTTTAGTGATGATATTCCAAGCAATCTGAATGAATTTTCAGTGATGCAAGTTTTTTCGGTTCTCGCTTGCACAGAATGACCCGGTTGACGTTGCCTCGATAACAATATATTTCCCTAATTTCTCCTGCGTGTTTTCCACTTCAGCAGGCTCTTTACAATTCTTCTTGTGCCATTTATAATACAATGTTCCTTACAATCTCCATACGGAGATTGTGTCACCAAGGAACTAGACTGGTCTAAGTGAAGATATGTCAAAAGCAGCATGTCTAGGGAAAGGAGTTCTATATGATTTCTTTTAGCCCAACAGAAGAACAGGAAATGATCGTGAGCATGGTAAAACAGTTTGCCGTTGACGAAATGCGCAAAATCTACCGGGAATGCGACGAGAGCGGTGAGATCCCCGACAGTGTTATAGATACTGCCTGGAGAATGGGGCTCATTTCCAATAATATGCCTGAGGAATACGGCGGATTCGGTGGAGAGCGCTCAGTCATCACGGGATCTCTGATAGCTGAGGAACTGGCCTGGGGAGATCTATCCATGGCCATGCATATCCTATGCCCAGCTCTGCTTTCTTATCCGATCTTGGAGATGGGCACCGAGACACAGAGAAAGGAATATCTACCGCTTGTCTGCGATGAGAAGTATAAGGCAGTTACGGCTGCCCTTACTGAACCATACTTTGGTTTTGACCCCTATTCTCTGTCAACCACTGCCCGACCCGAGGGCAATGAGTATGTTCTTAACGGTGAAAAGTGTTTTGTACCCCTGGCCGCTGGGGCCGACTTCTTACTCGTTTATGCAGGAGAAAATGGCAGCAGTCAGGGTTTTATTATTGAAAAAGGTGCAAAAGGGCTCGAGATTAGCGAACGGGAGAATAATATGGGCATAAAAGCCCTGGCTACATACGAGCTTAGCCTTAAGGATTGCCGTGTTCCCAAAGAGAACCGATTGGGTGGCCCAAGTGGATGTGATTTCAACCGTATCATAAATTGTTCACGAGTGGCGTTGTCGGCAATGGCCGTAGGAGTAGCTAAAGCTGCCTTCGAATATTCAAGGGACTATGCCAAAGAGCGTGTTGCCTTCGGAGAGCCAATAGCCTCCCGTCAAGCAATCGCTTTCATGCTGGCGGAAATGGCAACTGAAATTGATGCGACCAGGTTAATGACCTGGGAGGCCGCCTGGAAGTTGGACCGGAAGGAAGAGGCAACTAAAGAGGCATCTCTGGTGAAGGCATATGCTGATGATATGGTTATGATGGTAACTGACCGTGCTGTACAGATTCTGGGGGGCCATGGCTATGTTCGCGAGCACCCGGTGGAACTTTGGTTGAGGAATGGTCGAGGATTTGCCACCTTTGATGGTATGGCTACGGTATGAAAGGAGATATAGCATAATGATAGATTTTGAACCGACTCCAGAACAAGAAGAAGCAATAAATACGGCTCACAAGTTTGCACAGGAGTTATTTCGGCCCATAAGCCGTCATTATGACGAGCATGAACATGAAAGCCCACGAGACCTCATTGATGAGACATGGGGAGAAAGGAACAAGGGTACATTAGCTCTGGGCCTGGATGTCACTGCAGCTCTTAGGATCGAAGAGCTATGTTGGGGGGACGCCGGTCTTTTCTTATGTGTTCCCGGTCCAGGGCTTGGTGGTGCTGCGATTTTTGCCTCGGGTACCAAAGAGCAATTATCACGATTCCTGGGTAACTTCAATGAAGGAGATCCGAAATGGGGTGCTATGGCAATGACTGAGCCGCACGCTGGCTCGGATACCGCTGCTATCGGTGCCACTGCTGTTCGTGATGGCGACGAATGGGTATTAAACGGTGAGAAGATTTTCGTCACCTGGGGTAAACGCGCTGTAGAAAACCCAGGTGGCCTCGTTGTAGTCTGGGCGACTGTGGACAAATCAGCAGGACGAGCTGGCATGAAGTCCTTTGTGGTGCCAGCGGGGACCCCAGGAATGAGAATTGAGAAGCTAGAGAAGAAGCTGGGAATCAAAGCCAGTGACACAGCTACGATTGTTTTTGACAATTGTCGCATTCCTTTTGAAAACATACTTGGTAACCCTGAGGTAAAAAGGGTAGACAAATCTGAAACCAAAGGCTTCAAAGGCGCAATGGCGACTTTTGACGCCACACGACCCATTGTGGCTATCATGGCTATCGGTGTTGGACGTGCCGCCTTGGATTTTGTTAAAGAAACCCTGGAGAACGAAGGCATATTGATACGCTATGGCGTTCCCAAGCAGAAGCTGACAGCGTTGGAACGCGATATAATGGAAATGGAAGCGAATTACAAAGCGGCTAAGCT
>JBFEMR010000041.1:0-6122 GCA_041551495.1 Dehalococcoidia bacterium | reverse complement strand
GAAGAGTGGGGTATTGAAAATCCTCCATCTCTGACAATACCGGAAAGATTACGAGGAAGAATTGAGGAAAGAATACAAGAACAGGAGCAATGGGGATCTAACGGAACAATAACTCCCGGGCAGGGCATTCCTGCTGAGGTATCGCAACAGAATGGACATGGTGCAACTTAGAGATGCAAATAGACAACATACTCTGAATAAAGGAAAGGAGTTCAATAGATACAGAAAGGAGGACAGGCACGAATAAAATTTGATTATCAGTATGGAAAGTTATATATGGATTTTGGAAGAACTAAACTGTCATGAAGGAGGTCAACAATGAAGCATTTTGTATTAGTACTGGTGATTATTTTGGGTACAATGGCGGCAGCAGGTCTGAGCTGTGGAGATTCACCCGAAACGGGAACAGGGACGTTAGCTCTCTATCTTTCGGATGCGCCTATAGACGCTGAAAATGTTACAGGTGTCTATATCACTATTAATGAAATCCAATACCATATAGACGACCAATGGACAACATGCGGGGAATTTGAGGGCCCTAAAACATATAACTTATTAGAGTTAACCAACGGGAATTCCACTTTGTTAGGCGACTTGGTATTACCGGGTGGCCATTACAATCAGATTCGGTTTATGCTTGATATTCCGGAGATGGGTCAGGATCCGTACAATCCTGGCTGCTACATCGAATTTGCTGATAATTCCACTTCACCTCTCTTTGTCCCGAGTGGTAATACAACAGGTTATAAAGGTGTAGGGCAATTCACAGTACCCAACAACGGGACTGTACAGGTTACTGCGGACTTTGATGTTCGTAAAGCTGTCCATCTGGCAGCTTCTCACTACATCTTACACTCCACCATCAGGTTGGTGGTCAATAATGAAGCCGGGCGCATCTCTGGTTTGATTACGAATAATTCCACCTACACAGATGTAATTGTTTTTGCCTATGAAGATGGAACCTGGACTGACACGGAAGACGATGAGCCGGTGTACCCGTTATCCAGATTTCCGAATGCAGTCAACAGCGGGAAGATGTGTGATGACGGCCACTACACAATTCCCTTACTGGCTGCTGGAACTTATGACCTGGCCGTCGCCGGATATAACGGCGCGGACTTTGGCGAAGTGTTGGGGTTCATATCCGACGTAGTAGTTGAAAGCAATAAAACCACAAAGCAGGACATAGATACTGGCACTTTAGAGCTTAGCCTTTAAACTGTGTAGTTAGTAGTTGATTGTTGCCGAATTTGCCCGTTGCGGATACGGAAACCAGAGCACAGAATCCGCAACGGGTAAATTCCTAAAAAATATGAACCTGTCGGACTCATAAGTTGTACAGTAAATTGTATCTGGATTTTAGAAAGGGAAGAACAATACTCGAAATGAACGGAGTTTGTTTATGAATAGGCGCTTTCTCAGGCTCTTTATATCTGGAATTGGCTTTGTCGCGCTTTTCATGGTTGGCTTGAACTGTGTCAGTTACGACGAGGGCACGACTGGTGATACTTGGTCCTCGTGGGATGAGCAGAAATTCAAGGATTTCGTCACGCTTGATTCTTCATCCATTGTCGAATGTTTACAGGACATCGACCCTCCTTACGAAGGTGACCCTGCGGACCAACCCACCCAGGATGGCTTTGATGCCATCCGAGACTGGGTTGCCGCTAATATCGAGTATAAAACTGACGAAGAGCAGTGGGGTGTTGATGAGTACTGGCAAACCCCTGAGGAAACACTATCGCTACGCACTGGAGACTGCGAGGACTTCGCCATTCTGCTCTGCACTTTCCTCAGAGCTTATGGCGTAGGTGAGGAGCAAATATATGTCGCCCTCGGACTTGATAATGAGGGGTATGGACATGCTTTTCTGATAGAGAATTGGTATCTGGACGGAGAATGGCGGGCGATAGAACCCCAGGTGGGAACTCAGACCTTTCCCCCCGGGCGCCGTTTCAAGGACTACAGTCTAACCGATTTCAAACTGCTCCGGGATTATGAAATAATTCTGGGCTTTAATGACTCCTATTATTACGATGAGTCGTTTCCTTGGGATGAAAGTTAAATACTGAAGTAACACGTTGCCGGATAATTACTTTGCACCTTATTCTCAATCTATGAGACATATCACCTCGCCCCATCGCTATTCTATTGTACACCAATCGGGGTTCTGTGCCAGAGTCTTTGGGAATCTGAGAGGGGCTAGACAACAAAGATAGTAGATGATACTTTTATTATAGACTAGAACAGGAGGTAGGAGAATGACTTATAAAAGGTACGATATGCTCACAGTACTGGTGTGGGTGGTTCTGGGTGCTGCGCTAATAGTCCTCGGCGTTTTTCTGAGGCGGCCTGACTTCGGCGAAACAGTCTGGTGGGTGGTCATGGGTGTGGGAATAGCGCTGGCGGTAGTTGGACTTATCAGCATCGTCTTTAGTACGAAACAGACTATTGACCTGTGTTGTCCTTATTGTGGGGAGAAAATAGTGCCACGCGTGAAATCAAGTACAAGCGAGCTGTATCTTGGGACAGAAGAGGGAGCAGAGGAAGAAAAGAGGGAAGAGGAAAAAGCGGAAGGCTCAAAGGATTAAGGGATAAAGTAAGCAAAAACTTAATTATTTAAAATTGGAATCAATAGTTACATTTCGGGTGGAATTAGTAAAAGGATTTTTAAAGGAGCAGGGAAGTAATCTGTACGGGAGACTCAATAAGCCGAGATAGGATCTCTATCGGTGATTATTCTCGTGCTTGCAGATAGCTGCTGGCGAATATGTTTGGGGACTGTAAAAATGGCTTGATGGGTAAGACCATCGTATGAATTCAGTTTTTTTGATATTCTTGTTGAAATTCGGTCGTCAATTTCCTCGGGAGTCAATTTACAGGGGTCAAGATTTTGGGAAGCTGTGACATAACCCCATAAGCCAAAAAAAGCAGGGATATGAGCTTGGTAGGGACGGGTTATCGGGAAGACGTTTTTTAAGGTACTGGCAATAGCAGTAAAGTTATCCAGGTTCCCCCATTCGGCAGGCTCAGACTGTACTGACATAATGCCATCATTCCCTAACTTTTGTTCCACTATTTCATAGAATTCCCGGGTGTATAACAGGCGTGCCGGACCTTGTTCTAAAGGGTCGACCAGGTCAACGATGATGACATCGAATTTGTCGTTACTTTCCTCCAGGTATTTTCTGGCATCTGCGAAATGCAACTCTGTCCTGGGATCATCGAAGGCTTTCTGATGCCAGGCAGGCAAGAAGCGGCGGCAGAGATTTACAACCTCTTCGTCGATATCCACCATCACAGCCCTTTTTACTGTCTTATGAGCCAGGACTTCTCTTAAAGTGGCACCTTCACCTCCCCCTGCGATGAATACTCTTTCTGGCTGAGGGTGGGTAAGCATAGCTGGGTGAACCAGGGTTTCATGGTAGATAAACTCATCCATCTCACTGGATTGAATCTTGCCATCGAGGACGAGGCAAACACCGAAGCTACCCGTATGGATAATCTCTAGGGACTGAAACTTAGTTCGCCCTGAATATATCCTCTCCTTAATACTGTGCAGCACAGTAAGGTCGGGACTTATATAATCAGAGAACCATTTATGTTTATCAGGGTCGCTATCTTTCATTTTGCACACCCGACTTGGCTATCCTCCATAAGACCTCTGCGAAGCTCGATCAATGAGTGGTTCTTAGCCTCCAGCTTCTCTGTTATCCATCTGGCAGCCTTTTCCGGGTCTACATCGGTTCCGCAGGTGAAAACATCTACGGCAGCGTACCTGTATTCCGGCCAGGTATGAATAGCAATATGCGACTCGGCGATATTGACCACTCCGCTCACTCCGCAAGGGGAGAAATGATAAAAGGACTCGCCCACTACTGTAGCGCCACTTTGAATGGCAGCTTCGTTAAGACAACCTTTGAGAAAACTCAGGTCATCCAGTGCCTCCTCATTGCATATTTTTAGTTCCAGCAACAAATGTCTTCCCAATGCGTTCAAATCATTTTCCCTCCTTTAGAATTTTAGATTTTGTGATGGAGCTTTTCGGGCAACAGCGCAAATTTTATAGAAAATCAACACTTTTAGCAATGCTCGAATAGTTTCTGCTAAAATAAACGAAGGCCTGAACCATGTCTGCAAAAGAACGATTGGTTGCTATATGTACTTCCAGATACATGGAGGCGCAAATAATCAAGGGACGGCTGGAGAGCGAAGGTATCCCGGTTCTCCTGAGCTATGAGAGTGCTGGTCTGATTTACGGAATTACAATTGACGGATTAGGTGAGGTAAAAGTAATGGTGCCCGAAAATCTGGAAGAGGAAGCCAAGGAAATTTTGGCGGCAGGTGGTTCTCCCGGGGAGGGAGAAATAAGAGGCAAGAGTTGATTTTGCAGTCTTGGTGGCATTTCTAACCTTTAATTTCTGATGACTTCAAGATTAGACCGTATAACTGAACAGCGGCTGGATAGCCTGAGCAAAATTCGGGCTCGCGGCATAGACCCTTATCCCCATTCCTATCATACCAGCCATACCATCCGAGGGGCGATAACTCTTTTTGAGCAACAAGGCGAGGTATCTCAGAACATATCACTGGCCGGCCGCATTATGTCCAAACGTTCGATAGGTAAGATGTCCTTTCTAGATATTCGCGATAGCTCGGGAAAGATACAGCTTTCATTGCGCTATGACCTTCTCGGTCAGGAAAAGTACGAACTTCTTCAGGATTTTGATATTGGCGACATTATCGGTGCAGAGGGGAAGCTCTTCCGGACAAGGGCAGGAGAACTAACTCTTGAGGTATCCGGTTTCACCATGCTCTGTAAGTCCCTTCGACCACTGCCGGAGAAGTGGCATGGGTTGGCTGACGTAGAAAAACGCTATCGACAGAGGTATCTGGACCTCATTTCCAACGAAGAAAGTAGAAGCATTTTTATTTTGCGCACCAAGATTGTCACTGCCATAAGAAGTTTTCTCGACAATCGGGGTTATATGGAGGTAGAGACTCCTGTGCTTCAGTCCCGTGCCGGCGGAGCACTGGCTCGCCCTTTTATCACCCACCATCATGCGCTCGATGAAGACCTCTATCTGCGAATTGCGATAGAGCTTCACCTCAAGAGACTGGTGGTTGGCGGCTTTGACAGAGTTTACGAGATAGGACGCGTATTTCGCAACGAAGGTATTTCTGTCAAGCATAACCCTGAGTTCACCTTGCTCGAATCTTATCAAGCATATAGCGATTATAATGACGTCATGAAACTGGTTGAGGAGATGTTCAGGCATATAGCAAAGGAAATCATGGGCGATACCAAGCTTGCCTACAGTGGTGAGGCTATTGACCTTGGTCTCCCCTGGCAAAGGCTTTACCTGCGTGAGGCAATAAAAGAACACTGTGGTATCGATTTTGAAGATTATCCTGATGCCGCCTCTCTTGGGGCAAGAATGGCAGAGATGGGTATGGAAATCGACCCCAATAAGGGGCGTGGCAGATTGGTAGATGAATTACTTTCCACATATGTTGAACCAAAACTTATTCAACCAACTTTCCTTCTTGATTACCCTGTAGAAATGTCGCCTCTGGCTAAGAAGAAGCGAGGTAATGACAAGCTCGTGGAGAGATTTGAGGGATTTGTTGGTGGCAGGGAGGTTGCCAATGCCTTCACAGAGCTTAACGACCCCGTGGAGCAAAGGGAAAGGTTTCTGCAGCAACTAAAGGAACACGCTGGCGATGAGGAAGAGGAAATTGCGGATGAAGATTTTCTGCAGGCTCTGGAATATGGGATGCCACCTACCGGAGGTCTGGGAGTAGGTATCGACCGACTGGTGATGCTTCTGGCAAATCAACAATCTATTCGAGAAGTGATACTTTTCCCCCAATTGAAGACAAAATCCGAGCCCTGAGAGAAGAAATCGATGCTTGATATTAAACTTATTCGTGAAAACCCTGAAATAGTCCGCCAGTCTCTGGAGAAAAGAGGCGATATCTTTGCTCTCGATAACATACTTGAGATTGATGAGCGTTATCGCAATTTGCTTCGTCAGACCGAGGAACTCCGTGCCAAACATAACGAGACCAGCAAACAGTTGGGCATAAGCAAGGAAAAACCACCTCAGCTTATAGCTGAG
>JBFEMR010000040.1:0-6568 GCA_041551495.1 Dehalococcoidia bacterium | reverse complement strand
CTAAAAATTTCCACGTGGTGCTGATCACGTTACGCCGCCAATGAGTCTGCTCTTTTACCCATTCAGTTAATTTATCCTGAAAAGAAGAAAGGCGTAAAAATAAATGCTCCGAAGATTTGAACTGAGGCGTGGTAGAACAAAGGCGACAGCGAATATCTTCGAGGTCCGATGGATTCAAGGGTTTACCACACTCATCACATTCATCACCTCTTGCTTCAGTGAAGCCGCAGTAAGGGCATTTACCTTCAAGATAGCGGTCGGGGAGAAACCTCTGGCACTCCGGGCAGTAAGCTTGAAGTGTCTTCTCTTTGTAAATATAGTCCTTATCGAGCAAAGTGAGAAATACATCATGAGTAACTTGGGTATGATTCTGAGTGCCGGTGGTAGTAAATAAGTCAAAAGAGATACCCAATTTTTCCCAGCATTCGACAAACTGTTGATGATATTTATCTGCTATATTTTGTGGCGTGGTAGATTCTTGTTCGGCCCGAATTGTAATTGGTGCACCGTGCTGATCGCTACCGGAAACCATTAGCACTTTATTGCCCTTAAGGCGGTGATAACGGGCAAAAATATCGGCTGGCAGATAGGCACCTGCAATATGCCCCAAATGTAGAGGACCATTGGCATAGGACCAAGCAACACCGATAAAAATATGCTCGTTCAAGTTCTTCCTTAAAGAGTAAGCTTATTGTAAAGCATTAATTACTACGTGTCATTATCATGCACTGAAGATTGTGCATGCCAGATTGATGCTCTTTATTCCTTGGGAAGAAATGTAATTATTTGCTGTCCTTTCTCATTTCCATACGAGATATACCCACTATTCAGGCAACAATCAATACAAAATCGTTGCTTTTCATCTCCTTCCCCGTCTATTATAAGATAGCGTTCTCCATATTTAATAGAACGATGACAAACATCACATTCCACTTTTCCTGTAGAAATACAACCACGACGCATTTCAGCTCCTTTCTCTAAATTTTAACCAGGCACGAGTCTTACCCTCAACGACCAAAGTAAATTCTCCTCTTGGTTCGATGAAATGTTCCCTCGCTTGACTCACTCTACCACGGAAAATTTCTTCGTGAACTTTGGTTAGCTCTCGACAAACAGATATTCTTCTGTTCCCTAGAATTGCTTCTATATCTTCCAATGCTTCACTGAGGCGATGTGGTGTCTCGAAAGCCACTATTGTTCTTCGCTCTTCGGCTATTGAGCTCAGAATACGTTGCCTCTGTCCTTTTCGGCGGGGAAAAAACCCAACGTAAAGAAACTGGTCGGTCGGTAATCCGGACACTGCCAATGCGGTAACCACTGCCGAAGCACCGGGGATTGGTACCACAGAAACTCCGCGCTCAATAGCAGCAACTATGAGATCGTAACCAGGATCACTTAGCCCCGGCATGCCAGCTTCCGAAACTAGCGCTAGATTTTCCCGCTCCAAATAATTAAGTAAATAATCAAGTTTAGCTCTTTTACTATGTTCATGGTAACTTGTCAACGGAGTTTTTATATCATGGGCACTAAGTAAATGCCGTGTAGTGCGGGTATCCTCAGTAGCAATGAGTTTCACCTCCTGTAAAAGGCGCAAGGCTCGCAGTGAAATATCCTCAAGATTCCCGATAGGAGTAGCAATGACATAAAGCACTGACATGGCTTAGAATTATACTTAATAGCTATAATTTTATCTACAAGTTTCCTTGACTTTGGGACGCTGTGCCTGTATAGTTTGTGGCATCTTTTATCGGGTAAAGCAAAATGCCTCATCCTAAATTCAAAGAGATGGAACGCGCTTATGGATTTGATGAGGTTGCGCTTGTCCCCGGAGACGTTACGATTAATCTTGACCAAACTAATATAGACTTTACCGTAAAAAACTACACGTTGTCCATCCCCATTCTAGCCTCAGCTATGGATGCTATTGTCGACCCAGCATTTGCTATTAAATTAAACAAACTTGGCGGATTGGCTGTCCTTAATTTAGAGGGTATACAAACAAGGTATGAAAACCCCGACGAAGTCCTAAACCAAATTGCTCAAACACCCGAGAAAGAGGTTACTTCCCTACTTCAAAAAGTTTACTCCGCTCCTATTCAGGAAAAACTGATTAGCAAACGCATAGATGCAATAAAACAAGCCGGAGTTATTTGCGCTGTATCTATAACTCCAGCCAATACTAAACGATTATCTCCGATAGCCAAGGATGCCGGAATGGATATACTCGTCGTGCAATCCACTGTCACCACAGCCAGGCACGTTTCAAAGAGCTATCGAGGACTTATCCTACCTGAGTTATGCCAACAAATGTCTTTACCTATTATAGTAGGTAACTGTTGCAGCTATAGTGCAGCATTAGAGCTAATGAGAACGGGAGTCGATGGCATCTTAGTTGGCGTAGGACCCGGGGCTGCCTGTACCACAAGGGAAGTTATTGGCGTCGGAGTTCCCCAAATAACTGCTACCCTGAATTGTGCAGCCGCTAGAGAAACATATTTAAAGGAAAGTAATAAATATGTAGCAGTGATAACAGATGGAGGTATCCGCATTGGTGGAGATTTATGCAAGGCATTCGCTGCTGGTGCAGATGCTGTTATGATTGGTTCACCGCTAGCTCAAGCGACAGAAGCGCCAGGTAAAGGATATCACTGGGGTATGGCCCATTCACATCCAGCACTGCCTAGAGGAACACGTGTTAGAGTCGGCACTACTGCCTCATTAGAGCAGATTCTACTAGGGCCCACCGCTGTTACCAACGGTACGCAAAACCTAATTGGCGCTCTGCGTACTGGCATGGGAGTATGCAGTGCCCGAACAATTCAGGAGATGCATAAAGTTAAGATGGTTGTTGCGCCATCCATAAAAACTGAAGGTAAATACTTACAGGCAATACAGAATATCCCCTGAATTTATAGAAACGCAGAAATACAAAACCAGATACCAAAGCCAGCTAGAACTAGAGCACAAACACTGAACACAATCCTTTGCACTCTCTGTGTCCACCACCGCCTTGACTCGAATGTACCTACAGAAAGGAATTCACTCCATACGAAATCACTGGGCAAATGTACTACAGCAAGCAGAATAAAACCGATAAGCCCGAACCTGGCAGCACCTGCTATTAAGATTGCACCCGCAGTCACCCACCATAGATAAAAGGACGGATTAGTCCCTGTAATCACCACGCCTGTTACGAAAGAGCTGGCCGGTAGTCCACCTACTACACCAGGTGCCACACGATTGGCTCGGAACATTCGGAACCCAAGATAAAGCAGCATCATACCACCCACGAGATATATGACCTTTTCCACCTGAGGAGAGCTTGCCAAACTCCCCGATCTGAAATAAATCACAGCCATTACAGCTATGAGAGGTATCTCTATAACAGCATGACCAGCGGCAATCCGAATACCAGCATGTCGGTCACTATAACCCTTGGCTATGGTAGCCGCAGTCATTGGGCCAGGCAGCATAACGCCAGTAAGTGAAATCCCCGCTGCTGATAATAAAAATAAGCCCAGGCTTGTCTCCATGATTTTCTCTGGGTAAAACCGGATTCGGCCTAAATTTCCTCTTCTTCCTCATTCTCATCCGCAACATCAGACCCGTGATAAGGAGGGAGCTTCACATCAGCTTTGGCACGGCGACCTTTCAATTTTCCAGGCAGCTCACTGATCATCTTTTCTAGCTCTCCTAGTGACTTCCCTGACTGCCTCAAGCTAGAGACCAAGCCCACTACACCAGCTTGCCATAAACTAGTTAGCTCACCCTTTGTGACCAAAGAGGGTAAAGTCATAAGAACCGGTTTTTCTAATATTTCGACGAATCTTCTATAAACAAGCAAATGTTCGACAGCAATGAAAGGGTCTTCATTTCTATTACTGATAACCACACCGTCTATATCAAGGCTATTAATAGCCCTAACAAAACCCTGGTCTAATGAAGGCTCTATCATTAAAAATTTCCCTACTCCTTCTTTCTGTAATATTAAGGCAGTCATACTTATGTCAAAAACTATGAAGTCACACCCCACACTCGTAAGCTCATCTATTTTTTCTTGACTCATGCCGTTCACTACCACCCCTAGAGGAATATCACCTAAAGCTTTAACCATTTGCCCAACAATTTTGGTGCTCGAGCCCTCGTCCAATATCAATCCAGCATTGGCATTCCCGTCAGCTACCATTTTGGCTTCATCTATCTTCGTTCCGGACAGTCCTGCAATTAACAGCATTGCCGGCCTTTTAAATTCAGAAACGGAAGTACGAAAACCTATGGGTGTAGGTGAAGACTTAGAAAGGTCCTGCAATTTATCGACAAATTTGCTCATATTACCCCCAGCCAGCGGTCGGATTCGAACCGACGACCGGCGGTTTACGAAACCGCTGCTCTACCCCTGAGCTACGCTGGCATTAAAGCTAAATATCATCTGCTGGTTCACTTTATGTCAAATGGAGGCGTCAATATGGCGTTAATTTTTCCGAGACACCCCGTTTTTTATCTATTGGCAAGACCACGTCTAGCAGCGCCATGGCATCTTGCTACATCCCCTCAATTATATGAGAGTAGACACCCATTGTAAAGGCAACGCTAGAGTGGCTTAGACTCTCAGACATAACCTTTTATTCTTTCGGTCGAACAATGACATACTTAAAGCACGATGACATAAAAGTTATTTCGGATTTTGGACTCCCTGTTAAACAAACGACCCTTTTCATTATCATTCATCGCTTTTTTTAGTGCTATGGTATGTATACCTTTATTCTGTGGTGATACAATAGTAATTTGAGGGTCACATAAGTGAAAAGAATTAGTATCTTTTTGATTGCAGTAGCCTTAATCACAGGGATAGCGGGCTGTGACGACAGTCATGATGATGGTAACGGTGGTGAATCTGTTACTCTCACTGTCGATAGTACGGCCGGAGGTGTAGTTACCGTTAATAATATAACAATCCTTGAAAAATTAATTATCACCTTTAACGCTGGCACAGTGGTCAGCCTGAATGCTACCCCAGACAGTGGCTATCAATTTGTACGCTGGAATGGAGATGCATACGCGGTTGATAATATTCATGCCTCCGAAACCATAATTACTATGAACGGCGACTATTCCATAACGGCTGAGTTTGAAATACCTCCGCCTGTTCAGTACACCCTGAACATTATCGGGCCAGCTCATGGTTCGGTAATCACCCCCGGAGAAGGGAGATTCTTCATATATGAAGAGGGAACAGTGGTCGACCTCATCGCAGAACCAGATAATGGTTATGAGTTTGCAAGGTGGACCGGTGATGTGGCTACCATTGCCGATGTAAATGCTTCCTCGACCACCATCACCATGAATGGAGACTACTACATCAGCGCACACTTTCGTGAGATTCCCCTAAACTGCTAATCAAACTGGGGAAACAAAGAACCATTCCTTTTTCTATAAGCACTGCAAGTTATCCCTAAAATCCAAACTACTCAGAGACAACTACCTGAATATCAGGAAGGTGGTATGCCCTTTGGGTTGGGTTATGGGAGTGGCTCTAATCATTGTCCACCAATCAACATCCTTTATATATGGTGGTAAGGCGTCGCCGTAAAGTCAGGAGTCCCGGCTCGGTTAACCAGGACTCCAGTAAAGGAGGAGAGGAAATGAAAAGACCAACACAAATACATAATAAATCTCTCTATCGTACCCGTCATATCTGAGCGGCTACATACTAGCATTATCATTGTGAACAGACGGTGAACCTTCCATTAATCCTTCATCACCTACACTCTGAAACTCCAGCTCAGTACATAGTTGAGGTGTATTAACAATTATTTCGCTTATGATACAATAACAGGTGAAGGCGGCTATTCATGAAGAGAATTAGCATCTTTCTGATTGCAGTAGCTTTAGTTGCTGGGATGGCAGGTTGTCTACCCACTCCTTTTCCCGACCCTATTCCACTGTACGACCTTACCATCGCTAGTACCGAGGGTGGCGAGGTGACCATACCTGGCGAGGGAGCCTTCAAGTATTATGAGGGAACAGTCGTCAACCTGACAGCAGAACCTGACGAGGGCTACCGATTTGTCAACTGGACCGGTCACGTCGGCACTATTGCCAATGTCAACGCCCCCTCGACCACCATCATCATGAACGGCAACCGCAGCATTACCGCCTGCTTTGCCAAGGAAATATGGGATTGGTATGATCTAGATGCGATAAGGGACAACCTGAGCGGCAGCTACGTCCTCATGAGCAACCTCGATTCCGCCAGTGTCGGTTACGAGGAACTGGTTGGCCCCTCGGCCAATGGCGCCAGGGGCTGGGAGCCCATTGGAACCTCGGAACCCTTTAGCCCATTGATAGGCGGCTTCGACGGCCAAGGGTATGAGATAAGGGACCTGTTTATCGATCGTCCTGACGAAGATAGTGTAGGACTCTTCGGCATTATTGATGAGGGAGGAATAATCAAGAATGTCGGAGTTGTGAGCCTGGATGTGACCGGTCGTATTGGTGTGGGCGGTCTTCTGGGAAATAACTGGGGTGGTACCGTAATGAACTGCTACAGCAGCAGCAGTGTAACCGG
>JBFEMR010000039.1:0-6910 GCA_041551495.1 Dehalococcoidia bacterium | reverse complement strand
TCTCAGTTAAGAACATTCCAGACGCAATCTCATGCTAATTTGTTAGCAAAAATCCTAAAGTCCAGAACAGAGTTAACCAATGTCAAGGCTGGTGATATTGAGTGGGACACTCATACTATCACCATTATTGGCAAAGACAATAAACAATGGAGAGCACAGTTCATTGAAAGGACAGCGACAGTAATTAGAACCTACCTAGCTGATAGTCAGAATCGGGGAGATATTTGGGGCATTAGCAGATGTAGCGTGCGTTTGTTCCGTTAATTAGATTTAGAATTGAATGCTTCTTGTCAGTTTACGTTAACACGATTTATTTTATATTCGCAGCAATTGTCAAGTTCCCTCTGTAAATATGGATGCAAAAAGCAGTATACATAGATTTAGCACCATATACTTGGTTAACATCCAAGTTGATTGCCTATGTTTGGCTAATAATTGGTTTAATTACCTTCCTTTATAGTCCTTATTTACTATCGTGGTGATTTCCGCCAGCCAGTATAATGTCTTGATTCGGAGTTGCAAAATAGGGTATAATATGGCCACCACAGCCCGCTGTTGGTTATCTACTACCAAATTCCCAATGGGGGAGGGACTATCTTTAGGCAACGATAACACAGGAGGTGTTTAAGATGAGCAACGCGAAAGAAGCTAAAGCGAATATTCGGCGCATGGAACATAGCGATATTCATGAGGTTCTGGCTCTTGACAGGATAATTAGAGAATCGGGGCGCGATGTTATGGATTATAAAGACTTGGCTTCCGTTAATCCCGGGACGCCACCTGACGTGAGTTTTGTAGCTGAGGTTGATGGTAAAATGGTCGGCTTTTCCATCAACCGGTCGTGGTTTCTAATGGTACCGCTTACGGAAGTGTGCATCATTCACGCTATATTGGTTCACCCTGACTATCAGGGGCGCGGCATTGGCCGAAAACTGATTCAGGCACTCATGTATCATTGCCAAATGGAAGATATTAGCACCGTTCGTATGCTCATTCCAGAAGGCAACAAAGAACTACAGGACCTCTTCGAGGGGGAGGGATTCAAGCGCAGCCCCGTTGTTAATTTTGATAAGACCTTTGAGGTTCCGTAAGATACTGGTAGCCTAGAATCTGCGCCGCCTACCTTCTCCACTAAACCCGCCACCACGAAAAGGTCTCCTACCGCCTTCGGAGCAAGGGCGTGCCTCAGTTCTGTATTCTTGTCACAGTGTCGACAGACTAGAGTCTCAAAAACACGTTCAATGGTGGATGTCACAGTCTGGATAAGATTATGTTATGATGTGGCAAAAGGAGGCAAGCGGTTGCCGCCTTTTCTACTAGCTAAATGGGCTTTAGGTTCAAAGGTCAGTGGCGCCCTTAGTTACAGAAATACTCTTTGATCTCTTTTAACTTGGCGATAACATCCACATCAAATGGACATCTCTCGATGCACATTCCGCATTCGGAGCAGCTGCTGGCCGGGTTCTCAAAACTACTGTACTCCTTTCGTAGTCGATCGGACCTTGCGTAATCTTTCATCTCATAGAGTCTTATCATGGGACCAATATCTATCCCGCTGGGGCAGGGTAGGCAGTGGTTGCAGTAGACACATTCGCCGGACTTGTACTCCTCGAAACTCTTTAGTAGACAGGAGTAATCCTTCTCTTCTTCAGAGGCCGAATAATAGGACAGGCAATCTTCAAGTTCCCCCAGGTTTGCAACCCCGGGCACTACTGTAGATACTCCGGGAAGATTGAGGACATAGTTTAGACACCTTCCGGAGGTAACCTCCGTAAGTATCCTTTTCATTCGCATGTGGTGGGAAGTGGTAGGGTAACTGGCGAAGGAAATCGTCCGGTTTATGTGGAGCAGTCTTCCCCCTGCGAAAGGCTTCATGGCTATTACCCCAGTGCCCGTGGAAACACACGCTTCCAGGAATTCTCTCCTCTTAGGGTTGCTGTGGTTAGTAAGGTTGATCTGCGTCATTATCAGGTCCACGAATCCCGATTCAGCAAACTCAATAGCTCGTTCAAATTGGTGAGTGCTGATACCGATATAACGGGCCTTTCCCTCTTTTTTCAATTCCAGTGCAAGGTCCTTTACCCCTCCTTCCTGAAAGACTTCTTCGTAATCTTTCCTTGTATGCACGAAATGTATAAACAGTATGTCCGTGTAGTCGGTTTCCATTATCCGCAGAAACCGTTCCAGGTTCTTCATGCATTCACTGATTGACCTCGTCTTTCTGTACTTCCCTTTGTATTCGGATGAACCGAGGTGATGGGTGAGAAGCACCTTGTCTCTTGAGGATTTAATGCCCGAGCTCAACTGTTCCAGCAGTGGCTCGAAGTTGAAGATTATATCGAAGTAGTTTACTCCCCTTGTTATTGCCTCCTCGATGAGTACCTTGACGTCTTCCTGTTTCTTCTTGTATAGCCACTCGGTGCCTATGCTGATCTCACTGATCTGCAGTCCGGTCTTACCTAAATGTCTGTACTGCATTCTGGTATTCTACCATTTCTCTCAGTTGTTTGAGAGTCTGATGGATGACGTAGCTGGCTCTCGGCACATCTTTTCTGCAGAACAATGAAGAGTTCAGAGACATGACGGCAGCAGGCGAGAACTGAGCTGATTGACGGCCTGAATTCATAATTGCTATCCTTAGTACGGAAGGAGGCAAGCGGTTGCCGCCTTTTCTACTGCCTATATGGGGTTTGGGTAGCCAGAGGTTCAAATCCCCTCAATTCGGTTCTAATTAGATACAAAGGATAAGATTCTGATGCAACTAAATTATTACTGTTGCATTATATTTTAAGATTATATAATACATGAATAAATAACAATGGGGTAAGTGATGAAATAAGGTGAAGTAACAAATGAGCAGGTGGATTTTACTGGGTATTGTAATATTTTTGTTAGCGGGAATATTAGCCACGCCGCAATGGTCTCCAGAACAAAAGAAAGCCGTTGAGGTAGGTAGAGAATATCTTGAGGACGTAGGTCGTGAGCCAGGGAAAGTTCTCTCTGTGGAACTCGTGCAAAGAGACGAAGTGTCCGACGGTCATTTGTTTTACTGGCAAAGGGCGAAGGGATTGGATGTACCTGATGTGCCAGAGCCTGAGTGGTGCTGGGTGGTCAGGTTTGAGAAGGGACTTTTCCGAGGACATTGGTTTGAGGTTTTGATTGATGTGGATACAGGAGGGGTCACGGGTTACGCATCGTGCAGATAGGGCATTAAAAGGGTACACTAGTGGCTGGTGTCGTTCGCAGATGGCGGTTGAGTCAGTAATGAAGCTAGGGTATAATAATGTTTCAGAAAGGAGGCAAGCGGTTGCCGCCTTTTATAGTGCCTATATGGGGTTCAGGCGGAAGGAGGTTCAAGTCCGGGCAAAAGTCCACCCAAAAAGGAAACCAAATTCCCCTAGTTTGTAAGTCTTAAGTAGAACATTAACAGGGTATTATATTTAAAGGTTACTGCCTAAAGCTGATGTTTAATCTTTGCTTTTATATGAGTTCCACGCTTCTGCAATCATAAACATCGCTGCAATAAAAAAAATCGTAGCGTCAATAGTTATCTGTCCATCTGGGAGTTGGATATTTCCCGGTTGGAATGAAACCAAATCCCATCTGAAAAATAGCATAAAATGAACTATTGCAACACCATACATAACCCAACTTACAAATCTTAAACCCGGAATTCCAATGATGTTCAATTCTTTTCTAATATTCTTACCAGCAGAGTTTGCAAGTGGAACAGCAATTAAGAATAGCAGTATTTTGGTGAAACAGGCAGCAGGATTAATTGCTAATGCAGTATAGTGAGTCGCATCAGCTACAATACCTAGAAAATAACCTGCAATCGCAAATACTAAACTTAATATTATTTTGAATTTAACCATCTTATTTACACGTTCCCCGGTCGCGCTTTTCTTGGGAAGAACCTCCTAATGGGAAGGAGGAGGCCCAGCAGCGATATGCTCGTAATTGGGACCCACTGCAGCATCTCGTTTACGTCACCAAGAAAAACAGAGTCAAAGAGTCCTTGCCCCAACAAAGCGGCAGGTACCAGCCATAGGGTGTACCAAGCCCACTTTTCTCCCCTCCGGTAGCCCGTTAAGGTGATGGCTAAGACCAGGAAGGACCAGCTGATCTTGAGCAGACCCAATGCCCCATAAAACCAGCGAACGAACTCAGCGGCCGCAGGGCTCGAAGCCTTGAGCTCACTCCAGGACATGCCTATGATATGTTGAGCTTCAGTCTCAGCCAATCCACTCGGAAGGAATGCTTGATAGAAGCCAACCACCACCCATAACAGCCCGAGCCCTACAAACACCAGCCATGCGTACTTCTCTACCCGCTTCATTAAAAAGCGCCTCCTAAAAGTCTTGGAGTCGATTTATCCAAATCCATTTAATTCCTCTCCGTTTTACAGTATTTCCAGATTTCGAATTAATCTCGTCTTATAGATTGGGATTTCCCATTTCCGCTGGCAATCAGGGGTCCTGACCTTTATTGGAGCTTGTCACCAATAATAAATACGTGGTACACCGTTGTCAATCCCCCACTGAGCCCTGTAGCACTCAAAATCCTCAATCTATCATCACCCACCCTGAGGGTCTTGACATCTTACTCTGCTCGCACTATTATCCGTCGTTAAGATATGAAAATCTTGACCATTAAAATACAGATTCTGGTGTTATGGATATTCAGTGGAGCATCAATCACTGCTGAGGTTGCTTTATATCTATATGAAAACGGTTGGATAGCAAAGATTATTTCTGGAGAAGCAGGCATTAGTTCAGCAAATATAGTAATCTGGACATGTCGTTGGTTAATTCCCTTTGTGCTCGCATTTCTCACAACTATCTTGAGGGATAAACCTAATCGCATAACAAATCTAGTTTTTGGAGTGATTTTTCTTGTTTTTAATGTCTTTCAATTTGCCATGCGTGCTGCAACGGGACAAGATCTACCAACCTTCCTGATTATCATCATACTTGCATCTACTGTAGCTACAGCCCTGATTCTTTGGTCTGCAATCAGATGGCGCAGGCTTCAGGAATAGATAATAGGGTCCCTGAAACATACGATTGAAAATGGCAAAAATCCCTATGTTCATGCAGTGGTAGGTCAAGTAAACTGCGTCCTAATATACTCACCCTAGTGGATGAAGGGTCTTAACATCTGACTCTGTTCCCACTGTTATCCGTCGTTAAGAAAGGAGGCAAGCGGTTGCCGCCTTTTCTACTGCCTATATGGGGTTTAGGCGCGTCTGTCCCTGCGTTCGAAGAAAATTGTCAATCCCACTACCGCCACCGCTATAATAACACCGATTATCCACCAGTTGATTGTTGTCACCCCAAGTCTCAGGTTCCATTTGGCAAGCACGCTTTCATCGCCAAGGCTTACAGTGACCACGGTGCCGCTGGCCTTTAGCCCTACCGTATGAACTCCACCTGTGGCTACCTGGTTGATATCAGTCAAGTTGTCGATATCACACTGCCCGAACTCGTTGTTTCCCACGGCAACCAGCGTGCCATCGGTCTTAAGCCCTACCGTGTGAGCGTAGCCTGCAGCGACCTGTTTGATATCCGTCCAGTTGCCAATATCACACTGGGCGTAGTCGTTCCATCCCGCGGCGACCACGGTGCTGTCGGTTTTAAGCCCTAACGTGTGAGCAGCGCCTGCGGCGATCTGGGTGATATCCGTCCAGTTGCCGACATCACACTGGGCGTAGTCGTTCCATCCTACGGCGACCACGGTGCCGTCGATCTTAAGCCCCAATGTGTGAGCGTAGCCTGCGGCTACCTGGGTGATATCCGTCCAGTTGCCGGTATCACACTGGGCGTAGTCGTTCCATCCTGCGGCGACCACGGTGCCGTCGATCTTAAACCCTACCGTATGAGCTCCGCCTGCGGCTACCTGGGTGATATCCGTCCAGTTGCCGACATCACACTGCCCGAACTCGTTGTTTCCCACGGCGACCACGGTGCCGTCGATCTTGAGTCCCACCGTATGAGCTCCGCCTGCGGCTACCTGGGTGATATCCGTCCAGTTGCCGACATCACACTGCCCGAACTCGTTGTTTCCCACGGCGACCACGGTGCCATCAATCTTAAGCCCTACTGTATGAGCGTAGCCTGCGGCGACCATGGGCGTCACCTGCCCTTGAGCCATAACAGAAGCCGTATTCAGTACCGAAGCAGGAAGAATCAAGGTTAAGGTCAAAGCGATAGAGAGCAGAGCTGGTAAGAGGATTCTTCTATTTTTCATTGCTACGCCTCCCTTGTTCACCCTTATATTGTTGATGCACGGGTTAGGTAATAATATAATGTTAGGAGAAAGGAGGCAAGCGGTTGCCGCCTTTTCTACTGGCTACATGGGATTTAGGTAGTCGAAGTGTCAAATCCTCTCACCCCGATTCCAGATTTTGCTATCGGATTGATTGTTACCTTTATAAACTCGTAAGACATCTGTGCTGCTGATTCCTGTAATTCGTTAAGCATCATCCCGCCTTTGATGCATTTGTTCTATAACCAGCCCGTTCTATCGGGGCATATTCTGTTTGTGGCTTCTTGCGGGTATAATTGCATTACCTGAAGGTTAACGGGACGGGTTTTCTTATTAAGTGAAGTGAAGTATGAAGATTCTATTCAGTTCGAAGAGATATGGTTATATAGTAGTTAACCTCTTTTTGATTGTAGCGGTTTTAATGGCCGGGGCAGTTGGCTGTGAAGGTGAAACTGGAACGTACGACCTGACGATGGCAGTAGCTCCTCCAGACAGCGGAACAGCAACTGACGAAACACACACTTCACCTTACGCAGAAAGCATTAGTGTCGACATTAAAGCAGTAGCCGCCGACTGCTACCGGTTCGTCATCTGGACGGCACCGGATGGAACGTTCGGTAATGCTACAGCGGCAGAGACTACC
>JBFEMR010000038.1:0-6960 GCA_041551495.1 Dehalococcoidia bacterium | reverse complement strand
TTTTCGTATCCACACTTTGGACACTTCATCAGCACTGCCCTCTAACCAATTTACAGTCTACGACCCTCAGGTAGCAATGTCAAGAACCTCGTATGAGAGTCATTCTAACCTAGGAAGTCACAAGACAATGATTTATGCAACACTCAAATATGGATTGTGGTGTCGCAATAGCACAGAACTTTTGCCATTCAGGGTGTATGTTTGAGGCAGCAAATCGAGTGATTGTGTAACAAAATAGGCAATTGTGCAATACAACCTTTGACTATTCATATATGTATTGACGCGACCGCCTGCGCTCTAGTAATTGGAAGTAGCATCTCGGGCCTCAATATTGCGCAATCAATCCCGAGGTGAAAGGAACCCTGCGACGATTTTCGCCACGTCTTCAATGTCCTGTAGATAGACAAATTCTTCTTTGCCGTGTATGTTGCACTCAGTTCGTATCACACCGAGGCCAAACGCTTTACATCCCCAGGTGGCGACAATGTAGGATAAGGGTAGGGAGCCCATCTCACCAAACCTGTCACCTTCGCCGATAGTATCGGTGATAATACTCGCAAGCCGGTCTACCGCAGGGTCATCACAGGGAGGCACAGTTGGGATGGCAAAAACACGCTCAAGTTCCCAGGTAACACCCGGAACAGAAGAAAGCGTGTCGAGCAATTCTTTCTTGGCATCCTCCAGATTCTCTTCGGGAATTAATCTCCGGTCTACCGATATTAAACATTCATCAGGGACAATATTGGTTTTTATGCCTCCCTTAATCATGTTGATATTTAACCTAGCTTCCATCCGATTCAGCTTCGTATCGGGATGGGTAGCGACACTAGATTTTCTCTGCTCCACTCTGCGTTTCAAGTCCAGCAACGCCTGAATCAAAAGGCTGGCCTTCTCGATGGCGTTTTCTCCAAGATGAGACAATCCAGAATGTACGGATTTACCTCTGACTTTGATATCAATGTGCAATGCCCCGAGACCGGCTATGGAAACATATCCAAAGCTAGAATCAAGGCTGAAGAAATAAGCACCAGATACAGGCTCTAAATATTGCCTCAGGTACTGTATCTGGCTGGCCTGGCTATACTCTTCGTCCGTCGTGATCATCACTGAGACGTCAAAATCAAGGTGTTTCCCGTTTAGTGATTCCATAGCCAACAGAAGAGCGACAATGCCTCCTTTCATATCAGCAGCACCTCGACCATAGACCTTACCTTCTTCGACCCAAGGCTTGAAAGCGGCCCACCCTTCGGCTGGAACGACATCAATATGACAATAGAAAATTAAGCGCGGCTTACCTTTCTCCGGGCGGTGGCAAACAAGATTAGCCCTTCCTTCTCTTCCTTCCGCATGTTCAGCAGGAATGACTAGCCTTTGCGTATCGAAGCCTAACTCTTTAAATAGGGGCTCAAGATAATCGATTGCCTTACTGTAGTTCAAACCCGGCGGTACAGTAGTGTCAATGGAAACTAGATCTTTAAGGATTTCACAATAGTTCACTCTTGCCTCCTCCAGCTTGTTTGCTGCGCTGACGGCTAGATTCTATCATACAGCACGAATTCCCCTTGCCCCAATCAAACATTGCGTCTATCATTTCCGCTCTTTTAGGCTTAGGAAGTCCGCGTTATACTCTTCAATTAGCCCGGCATCGGCAAAGCTGAAGTAGCGATTCTCGCCTATTATGATATGATCCAGGACCTTAATCTGCATAATATTTCCGGCGAAGACCAGGTCCTGAGTTATTTGCTTATCGTTATCGCTGGGCTGAGGGTTTCCGGCCGGGTGGTTGTGGGCAAAGATTAGAGCTGCAGCGTTATGTTTAACTGCGCCCTGGATGATTTCCCGAGGATAGATAGCGCTGGCATTCAATGTCCCTTTGAAAAGGTCCTCAATCTCCCGAACACGATTTTGGGAATCAAGGTACATGACCTTAAAGATTTCTTTCTTCAGGTCCCGCATAGAATGGTACAGGTAATCAAAGACCTCCTTGGAGGACCGGCAGTAGGGTTGGTCGAGGACTTGCTTCTTAAGGAACTCTCTAGCTATCTCCTGCATGAATTTGATTACAAAAACATTGTGAGCAGTAATACCCTTGATTTTCCGTAATTCCTCGGGAGGAGCTTCAAGAACGCCTCTCAGTGTCTTGAATTTGTTTATGGCTTCCTTGGCTTGCGTTTTACAATCCCGGCGAGGTGTCCCGAGTGTCAGTAGTAGTTCCACAATTTCATAGTCAAGGAACCCTGCTAGCCCGGATTGAGTGAACCTTTCCCGTAGCCTTTTTCTGTGTCCTTCCTGGCTCTTGGCTTCCATGATTAAAACTCTCCTTGATAATTCCCTTAAACCTCATTAATAGGGGGATTTGGGGAGAGCTTCATTTATTATATATTTAACTTATGGTTATGGGAATTATGTTATACGACAGCGAAGGAAGTGCTGATATAATATTAAAGCGATGAACTTGGCAAGACAAATAGAGCAATATCTACCGCAGCAATTCCTGGAACTGGTCAAGGATATCAGCAAACAGGCGACTGGACGGGGTCATAAGGTATACCTCGTCGGTGGTATAGTGCGAGACATGCTCTTGGGTTATCCCAATTTCGACATTGACCTGGTAGTCGAGGGCGAAGCGATAAAACTGGCTGAACAGGTGGCGGAAACCAGTAAGGCAAGGTTGTTAGCCCACCGCCGCTTCGGCACTGCCAAACTCAAATATGATAATTTCACCCTGGACCTGGCAACAGCACGAAAAGAAAACTATGCTAGACCGGGAGCATTGCCTGCGGTCATTTCGGGCACCCTTGAGGATGACCTATACCGCAGAGACTTCTCCATCAATGCTATGGCTGTATCTCTGGCCTCCAACGATTATGGGGAGTTAGTCGATCCATATTCAGGTAGAAGTGACTTGGAGCACCGTCTCATCCGTATTTTGCATCCCAAAAGCTTCAGCGATGATGCAACCAGAATTTTGCGGGGCGTCTGTTATGAACAGCGGTTTGGTTTTGAGTTCGAAGCGGAGACCGCTCGATTACTTGAAAGGGATATTCCCATGCTGGATACGATAAGCGGTGACCGAATCAGGCACGAACTGGAACACATTTTTGAAGAGAAACTACCAGAACTCGTTATCAAGCGCCTTGGCGAGCTAGGCGTGCTAAGTAGAATAAGCCCACCTCTGGGAGGCGATGGTTGGATAGCTGAAAAATTCGAAAAGGCACGGCGCCTGAAGAAGTCCACTCAGTTGCCATCGCTTTATTTCTGTCTTCTTATTTATTCATTCAACGAAACAGAGCTTGGTCAAATTATCGACCGCTTAAACATGCCTGCAAAATTGTCCCAGGCGATGCGTGATACACTGGGGCTTAAGACCAGGCTTTCCCTGCTTGACAAGTCTTCCCTGAAACCCAGTGATATTTACTATCTGCTACAGAATTACGAGCCTATGGCAATACAGGCAAATGATATAGCCTCAGAATCTACAATTATACAACACCGTCTCCAGCTGTTTCTCAATAAACTTCGCTATGTAAGGACTTCTATTGACGGAGAAAAATTAAAGGAACTCGGCATCTCAGCCGGACCTGAGATGGGAAAGGTCCTACGGATATTGCATAAGGCAAAATTAGATGGAGAGGTGAGGACCAGTGAAGATGAGAAGAAATTAGTTATCTCTTTGGAGGCGGGCGACTTCGATACGGAACCTGAATGTCTAAGAGATTAACCTGAGCTGAAAATTCGACCCCTATCGTGTAAAAATGGGGGGATGACCACTAGAGAGATACTGTTACATGACCCCTTAATCGCTGTAACTAGAATGGAAAAGGGGGAAGAATATTCAAGATTTCCCCGCCAAAGTAGCAGATAACGAAGTATTTGATGAACTTTGCCGGCCAGCAAGGCAAGAGGAATTTCCATAAGGGTAATTTGGAGGCTCCAGCCAGGAGTCCGGCTATGTCGGTTAGAGGCTGAAGGGACACGAGGAAAATACCCCAGGGGCCATATCGCTGCATCCAACCTACAAACCTATTGTACCACGGTGTGCTCTCAGCAAGCACAATCCTCTTTCCTAGGTAACCAGCATAATAACCGGTTATTTCGCCCAGGGCACCGGCAACGCTTGCTACCAAAACTACAAGCACCAGGTTACAATTACATTGGCCTATTGCCCATAACATAATGGAAATGTGGAATACTATTGGAACAAAGATTGCAGCATTAGCCACTAAGGTGACTCCAAAAACAATCAAATAAGCTATAGGGGCAAATCCTTCTTCGGGAATGCCAAGATAAGCAGTCAAATATTGGAGTAGAATATAGAAGCCGTAACTGACACCAGTGAGGATTACAACATAAAGTGCCATCTTAAGCCACTTATTTTGCTTCAGTCTTTCCATTACCATTGAGTTGCCTGCCTCTAGAGGTCTAAGACCCCCAGGTAACTACCTCGGAAAAGAAAATGCCAGGTAACACTCCAATTTTCGCTTTTGTAAACGTGAAAAAAGTTCTCCCGCCTCTTTCGCCTCTGAGAAGAAAGTAAAAAGACATGGCCCCGAGCCGGCCAAACAAATTCGTGGGGCTCCTTCTTCTTTCAGGATCTTCCTGTAGTTATCAAGCTTCGGGAAGAGATCAAGGGATATCCTTTCAAAGACATTAAACATAAGATCATATTGAATGGTTTTTCCCTGCTTCAAGGATTTTAAGGCTTGTTCAACAAACTGACCTTCAGTGAAATCAGCAACGCGTAGATGATTATACATTTGTTTTGTTTTGTTCGACATTTTTGGTAATGGAGGCACCAGTAATACAAAGCTGGTTGAAGGCAGCGACGGCAGCGGAGTTACCTGTTCGCCCTTCCCTTCTACCAGGGCCGTACCTTTGTGGATAAAGAAGGGAACATCCGACCCCAACTTTGAAGATAAATGAACCAGCTCAGAAAGAGGTAAACCCAATCTCCAAAGCTCATTTAGAGCTATGAGGGTGGCAGCCGCGTCGCTGCTGCCGCCACCCAACCCCACGCCCCAGGGTATATGCTTGCGGAGTTCGATTCGTGCCCCCAAGCTATATTTCGTGCTTTCCTTGAGAAGGGCGGCTGCCTGTGTTACCAAATTATCCCTCTTCAAGCTGGGCTCAGTACATTCGAAGCGTATTTCCTCTTCCAGTTGGAAATTAAGGACGTCGCATAAGTCTATTGACTGAACGATACTGGAGATCTGGTGATAATCATTATTCTTGCCCAGCACTTCGAGGACGAGGTTTATTTTAGCCGGGGCATAAACAGTCAACACTATAATCTTTTTGAAAAGGGAGCAAAGACTTTCCAGAGCTCCCTCCATTCCTCCAGGCTAAGAGTTTCGGCTCGCCGTTGACCTTCTATTCCGGTCTTCTCTAATAATAGAGTAACCTGGCTGGGCGGCATATCTAATGAATGAGCTAGAGAATTGTGAATCTGCTTACGTGGAGAACTGAAGCCGTGTATAACTACGTCGAAGAAACTGGCAGCATTGGGGACTTCAATAGGTGGCTGAGAATAAACGTCCAGGCGTAAAATAACTGAGTCTACCCTAGGCGGAGGATAGAAACTTGATGCCGGCACATATGATATGATACTTGGCTTGCTATAAAACTGGGTCTTAACACTGAGTAGGCTCATATTACCAGGAGTAGCAACCATAGCTTCACCGACTTCTTTCTGTACCATAACTATCATCTCCGACGGTTGAGGTATGGCTTCGAAAAAGTGGCGCAATAATGGCGAAGTGATGTAATAGGGAAGATTAGCTATAACTTTGTAACCCTGGAAAAGTGCTGAGACGGCTAACTTACTTTCTAGAAGTTGCCGGGGGGAAACTCTAAGTATATCGGCATTAATAATTTTGACATTGTGGAAAGCGGCCAGTCGCCTTTTCAGTAAGGCAACTAATTTGGAATCAAGCTCAACGGCGATAACTTGAGCTCCCTGTTTAGCTAACCCTTCAGTTAATATACCCAGTCCGGGACCTACCTCAACTACAATGTCCCCGGAACTAAGTTCGGCAGCGGACAGAATACAATCTAATACACTTTCGTCTATAAGAAAATGCTGCCCTAAGCTTTTTCTGGGTTTAACACCAAATTGGCGAAGTAATTGTCGATAAAAAAGTGTTAGTTTATCCGACCAATTGGTAGAAGCCCTTGCCAACTTTCTTTCCGGTGTATCCAATTTCAACCATCCTTTTCAATATTGGAGCTGGCTTATATCTTTCCCATCCGGTCTGCTGGTAAACCCCTTCCAGGAGGTCAACTAGGACGTCTATACCAACAAGATCTGCCAGCTCGAATGGGCCCATAGGCCAGTTGTGGGATAATTTCTCTATTTTATCGATGTCCTCAATGCTGGCTAAATTCTCCTCCAATAACTTGGCGGCTTCGTTCATAACCAGCGTTATTATCCTGTTGGTCACAAATCCAGGGGAATCCTTAACCACGACTGTTTCCTTACCCAAAGATTTAATAAAATCCAGGCTTATTTGTATAGTTTCCTCAGATGTAAGCAAGGTTTTTACTATTTCTACGCCCTTCATTAGCGGAACGGGGTTCATAAAATGTGTACCGATAACCTTTTCTGGACGTTTGGTAGCAGATGCTAGCAGACTGACCGGTATTCCTGATGTATTAGAAGCCAGAATTGTTTCTTTTGGGCAGACTTCTTCAAGTTTTCCAAATATGGGCAGCTTGACTTCTGCTTTCTCGAATACTGCCTCAATAACGTAGTCAACATCTTTGACAGCATTCTTCATATCAGTTGAGGTATGCAACCTCGCTAGAGTTGCATTCATCTCTTCTTGGCCGATTTTTTCTTTTTGAACAAATTTTGCCAGGCTGGTTTTTATTATGCCAAGACCACGGTCTAGGAACTCCTCTTTTACATCAATCATAGATGTGTCGTAGCCTGCCTGTGCCGATACTTGAGCTATGCCACTG
>JBFEMR010000037.1:0-6977 GCA_041551495.1 Dehalococcoidia bacterium | reverse complement strand
TTTATCTCGCGAGGTTACCGAGGATGAACTGCGCAAGGAATTTGAAGCTTTCGGAGCAGTCACATCTGTAAACATCATTAAGGATAGATACAGCGGTGAATCCAGAGGCTTTGCGTTTGTCGAGATGTCCTCGAAATCTGAAGCCCAAGCTGCAATCAATGGTCTTAACGGAAAATCGCTGGGAGAGCGGACTCTAAGCGTTAGTGAAGCTCGCCCTCGTACCGAAGGTGGCAGGAGACCTTTTGGTGGCGGTGGGTTTGGTGGAGGAGGCAGAGGAGGAGGAGGTAGAGGGCGTAGATACTAAACCGCAATCATCTTACGTATTGCAGCCTTCATGATAGTGCACTGAATCTCCGGACTGGGGAAGAGAAGTTTGTCTTTTCCTGTACCTCAGAGCTGTTACTGATTCCAAATATCTGTACAATATCAGATCAGAGCCACACGGTACCAATACCAGTGACGATAGTATCGAAGCTGCAAACTGGAGCCAATTATAGATAGAACACGTGCTACTAAACAACCATTGACGCGTTGTTCAGGCGTTGGGGACCTTCACCTAAATCTCAACGGTCTTATCAAAATTGACAATATTGCTGCACTGGAAACCTTGTTTCTTGAAGATGGCTTGCAGTTCCTTGTTATCGTCTGGAATGAGGGCACGAACCGTGCTAATACCTTGGGTTTGGCAATGATACAGAAGTGCCTGAATTAATTTAAAGCCGATGCCGCGCTTATGAAAAGGGTACCAAGAATGAATGTCTTTTCAGGCCTCTACCGCTGGTTAAAGCGTAGAAAGTAGAGATTGTCCAAGCCCAAGGTCGCCTCTCCTCATGCTATTCTATCCGTTACATTCTGTTCCTTTGTCAAGAGTTCTCTTCAATTTCTGTTAGTTTCAAGTCGACCACTGTTTCAATACCAAAATGTGCTGCCGCCTGCAGGTCAGCCAAGGCTTCCACCTTTGTCTTGCCCAGGCCGACACAGGTCAAAGGTTGCCAGATGGCATAGTAACTTTGACTATCATCTTCATAGGCAACTAGTATTTCGTTACAGGGCAGCTGTTCCATGTGACTCATTTCTAACCGAAAAATTTCTTTTTAGCTGAAGCTGCGGCCAGAGGAGCAACCGCTATCCACAGCGTAATGTTTATCAGCATGGCTGTGACGTAGTTAATATCAACGCCGATGCCTATCCTCACCGCGATAGCATCCCAGAGGAGCATGAGGAAGAATGAACTCAGGAAGAAACCCGGTATGGCAGCCAATATTCTGAAGTAACCCATTTTAGACCTCCTTTATTTTATTCTTATAACACTGACTCGATATCCTTATAAGCCTGCGAGAGGATTTGATTAATCTGCTCTGCTTTGTCGGTATCCATACTACGAAAACCATCATTAAGCAAATTTTCGAGTGCATGGTATGTCTTCATTACCATAACCATCTTACCGATGCTCTTAAAACTCCATTTATGCTTAATTTTCCTCCTTACATCGTCGGCGATATTACTTTGAGCCGTCAGAAAATTAAGACCTTCCTCCGTAATCGAATAGACCTTTTTACCTTCCTGCTCTGCAGAACTGGCATATCCCATCTCTTCAAGCATCTGGAGAGTGGGGTAGATAACTCCAGGGCTTGGCTTATAAAAGCCGTAAGATTGTTCCTCCAGTTCACGAATAATATCATAACCGTGTCTTGGTTTATCCTTCAACAGTTCTAATATTACGTACTTGAGGTCACCTTTCTGAAATGAAGCCCATCGTCGTGAGCTTCGGCAGAATCGCTCTTCGTCAAATATCCGATCTCTGAACATTAAATCCTCCTTTGCATCATATTATCTATTGCTCAATAAATAATATCTAGATATATCTAGATATTATTATACACTATGTCTTGGTATTGTCAAGAGGTTTCCAGAGGTCTATGGAAAAAATTTCTGTGTTACCAGATGAAAGATAAAATCATTACCTGCGATAAAGTCCGGAGACAGTTCAGGGACTTCTAATCGATAGAAAGCAACTACTTCCTGTATTTATGGGAATGATAGGCCGGTCCTCACCTAACCCATACATATTACATATGGTAAACTGATGGCTTGTCGTCACTCATATTATAGAGCGGAATATGCCAGCTAATTGGAGATCATCACCAATGATTGCCTCGTTTGCCCTTGTCGGGGTAACGGCAGTTTGGGGCTATAGCTTTCTTGCCGTAAAAGATGCCATAGCGAGCATGCCAGTCATGGACTTTCTAGCCTGGCGCTTCTTGGCAGCCAGTGTTGTGATGATTGCTTTGCGTCCGACCTGTCTGCGTAATGTGACGCGTCTCGAATTATTGCGCGGCCTTGGTTTGGGCACAATACTTGGGCTGGCTTACATTGCGCAAACATACGGCTTGCGCTACACATCCGTAGCTAATTCGGGTTTTATTACCGGAATGTTTGTCGTTCTTACTCCAGTTATGTCATGGATATTACTTCGTCGCAAAACTAATCGTACTACCTGGATGGTTGTAGCACTGGCTACTGTGGGCTTAGCATTACTTAGTCTTAACGGTTGGGCAGTTGGGATCGGTGAACTGCTCACACTAGTATGCGCCGTACTTTTCGCCATCCATATAGTCGGCTTAGGTGAATGGTCATCACAATACAAGCCGTATGCCTTTACCCTACTTCAAATCGGGGCTGTCGCCGTAATATCGCTCATAGCCGCCATCCATGAAGGAATTACTGTGCCGCCCGACCGAGGAGTATGGGAAGCTGTAGTGATTACAGGCGTACTGGCAACCGCATTGGCTTTTCTTGTACAGACGTGGGCTCAATCACTTGTATCAGCGACACGTGCAGCGGTGGTAATGACAATGGAGCCGGTCTTTGCCGGATTATTCGCTGTTATCATTGTAGGAGACCAGTTAACGGGGCGAACTCTGGGTGGTGCAGCATGTATACTGGCAGCAATGTTTATTATCAATCTAAGAACGGGGCGGAGTGCTACGCGGCAGAAAATATAATAGCTTCTGAGAGCATTCGGTTATAGTTACAGTGTTAAGTGGGCAAGAGGGAGTGGTTCCCAACTTCTATTTGGCAGGCAGATTATCAAGTACCCTTTTCATATTTCCCCGATACTCTTCAAAGGCATTCCGTCCCGGTTCAGTAAGCCGAACAGTAGTGTGCGGCTTTTTACCGAGAAATTCCTTCTCCATAACCAGGTAACCTGCGGATTCCAACTTGCTCAGGTGCGTGGAAAGATTGCCCCATGTCATGCCGGTTTGACGCAAAAGAAACAAGAAATCGGCAACCTCGACAACATACAGGTAAGCCATAAGCATGTATCGTGAAGGTTCATGGATAAGCCTGTCAATTTTGTTGACAGGTTCCTGTACCTCGTCACTATTGTTGATTACTATTTTGTGCCTCCTCAAGCATCTTGGGATATTTGCGTAAAAAGATTACTAATATCCCCAGACCTATTAGAACTATAATGCTACCGGCACCGATAAAACCAAATTCCCATCGAACGCCCAGCCACAGGTGAAAAACCGCTCCAAGAAAAATTATTACAGCATACGAGTAAAAGCGTTTAACTCTCGCCCAGTAGGCGATAAAACAAACTATAGCTGCCAGAATTCCGTTAAATATCAACGGGAAATAGTCTGCAAGCCACTGCGGTCTCGTGCCGATTCCCCAGAGTACAGCCACAATGACACCCACTAACATCACTGCCACCCCGAGAATAACAAACTTAGCTGTTATCCTCCTCCGTCTGGTCGCACTGAACCTGGCGTAGCCGATACGCGGGTAGGTCAGCCTTTTCTTTATTCCCCATATCGCAAAATACAGACCTATGAATGTAACGCCCGGCAAGTAGGTTGCGTCAGTAAGTATGGCCAGACCCCATCCCAGTATAAAAAGGCCTAAGAAGATGTCCCACAGACCGTCCTGGAAGAATGTCATATAGACCTTCCGCTGGATTTCCTTCAAACTGATGTCTTCTACCATGGTGAACCTCCCTCCAATCCTTTAACTAACATACTCTGTATTACAAAGTACTTTGCAATAATTATAACAGCCCATGAAAATTTGTCAAGAGTTTTGGGGAAATTCACTGAAATGATTTTTCTGCACTAGCAGGTGGAAGGTATTATGATTGACTATGGTGGGCGGTAGAGGACTTGAACCTCTGACCTCCTGTGTGTAAGACAGGCGCTCTCACCACTGAGCTAACCGCCCATGGCACGCCTGGCGGGATTTGAACCCGCGACCTCAGCCTCCGCAGGGCTGCGCTCTATCCAGCTGAGCTACAGGCGCATATACACTTATTAAATGGTGCCGAAGGAGGGATTTGAACCCTCACGTCCATAAGGACACTACGCCCTGAACGTAGCGCGTCTGCCTTTCCGCCACTTCGGCATCTAATCACCTACCTCAAATTCTCTCCTGGCCAGGGCGATACAAACAATTGCCAGTATGCCCAAAATGCCCAATGGAAGGACACAAACAGCCCCGGCCAAAGCTAAGCCAAAGCTTCTCCTTCTTAAAGCCCATATTCCACCCAATATGGCTATTACACCCAGAACGACAAGAATTACTCCCATAATTATAAACCAGGGTGAGTCGACAGGTATAATATGCTCCAACCAGATACCTGGATATAATGCAAAATCCCACAGCCTGAATTGTATGCCGAACCCCGCTGAGGCCAGCATGGTCCCTCCACCATTTATCTCAAATGCTCCCGCTACTACGCTTAAGACTCCGCCAGCGCTGAGGAACCCTATCCTGTCACTATTATTATGAGCCATTTCCTCTTACCTTCATTTTATGAGGGCATTAAAGGATTGCAACTTGTGATCTCGAAAGCACCAAGACGTAAAAGTAGCGCCTTCGTTCTCTTACAAATCCGACATCTAACTGGCTGCCTCGAATTCCCTCTTTGATACGGAGACAAAAATGACTGCCAGTATCCCCAAAATCGTTGTTGGAAGTATACATATAGCTCCCGCTAGGGACAGTCCAAAACTTTTCCTGTTTAGAGCTGAGATGCCACCTGCTACGCCTATTGCGCCCAAGGCTAGGATAACTATTCCCACAATGATAATTACAGCTGGTATTACGCCTGCTACAATCTCCTTACCCGGGAACCACGGAATTTCCGGAATAAACCAAAATGGGCCTCCTATACCCATCACTCCTGTACCCATCACTACTCCACCTCCAATTAGCTCTAGTAATCCCCCTATGATACTCAAGACTCCGCCGGCGGTAAGTAACCCGCCTCTACTTTCACCATTAGATGCCATTTTCTTACCTCCTTTTTCCATGGTGGGCAGTACTGGACTTGAACCAGTGACCTCTTGCGTGTGAAGCAATCATAGAATGTACACTGGTTAGATACCCACCTAAATCATTTTCCTCAAAGTACATCCACCATATCAGAATTCTTTACTTGAAACTGCGACAAAAATAACTGCTAGTATTCCTAGAATCGCAGTTGGAAGTATACATATAGCTCCCGCTAGGGACAGAGCAAAACTCTTCCTGTTTAGAGCTGAGACCCCGCCTGCTACGCCTATCGCGCCCAGAGCTATGATAACTATTCCCACAATAATAACTATAGCTGGTATTCCGCCTCCAACAATCTCCTTACCGAAGAAGCACGCATGTTCCGGCATAAACCACCAGAGGCCTCCTATACCCATAATTCCTACAGCCGTTACTATCCCTCCTCCAATCAGCTCTAGTATTCCCCCTATTATGCTCAAGACTCCGCCGGCTGTGAGTAATCCGCTCTTACTCTTACCATCAGATTCCATTCGTTTTCCTCCTTATTTCTTGGTGGGCAGTACTGGACTTGAACCAGTGACCTCTTGCGTGTGAAGCAATCATAAAATGTACACTGGTTAGATACCCACCAAAATCGTTTTCATTAAGGTACATTCAGCTTCACATTCCTGATACTTAACAATCATGCACTTATAAAAGACTGCCTAAAACAAATAATATCGCAACTGCTGTTTTAACGAATGGGCAAATCTTTATCGGGACAACTGATGTTCGCGCTCCCGTTAATGCCGTCCATACAGCCATAACAACCAACATTCCAGCAGATATCCTATATACAAGAGCGGAAACTGCACCTTGCGAACCGCCAATGGCGGTAACAAGCAATACCAGCACACCTATGAAACACAAGGTGATACCTTCAGCTGCCCATTCCATTGTGATAATCTTAGTGTTATCCTCTGATATTTCACCAAAACCTTTAACAACTGATCTGGTTGGAATGATATGTGCTATGCCCCATACGAATATTATCGCGGAGCCGACATACAATAAAATATCCACCTTTTCTAAGCCCTCTTTAAATATACTTTACTATATTTCAACCTAATACATCACTCAACAAATCTACAATGGGCAGTACTGGACTTGAACCAGTGACCTCTTGCGTGTGAAGCAAGCGCTCTAACCACTGAGCTAACCGCCCATGATACGCCTCTTATTATACCACTTCAGCACCTATTTCTTTGGCCCTAAATTCTCTCTTTCCAACCGCGACAAAGATAACTGCCAGTATACCTACAAACATTACTGGCAGGGCACATACTGCCCCGGCCAACGATAGGCCAAAGCTTTTTCTTCTTATGGACGATATACCACCTGCTAAAGCGATTATACCCAGAATACATACAAATCCTACAATAGTCGCCATAAACGTAGGAAGGCCCAAATTAAGAAATCCCAACGAACTTCCTCGAAAGAATATAACAAGTAGCAGAAGAAACCACATCCACACAGCATCTATATATTGCACAGCAATACTCCAACTGTATCCAACAGGATCTAAAGAAATGACCGCAATTAACACTCCACTAATTATCACTAATACCCCTGCTATTATGCTTAATATTCCGCCAGCAGTAAGTAATCTGCTCCTCTGATTACCACCAGATTCCATGTTCTTTCCTCCTCATATTATGCTA